>JAFDKD010000859.1 GCA_019307165.1 Deltaproteobacteria bacterium
GGCCCCGCCCAACAACGGCGGGATCTCCGCTACGCTCCGACAAGCAGGTGTCAGGTGTCAGAAAAAACAATGTCAACTCAAATTGGTTTGTCAATATGTTGTTTTTTAAATTCTAAATTCTAAATTTAAAATACTCTTTCTTTGCGCCCTTTGCGAACCAGGCGAGAGAAATAAACCATCAGAGGATTGACGTAGGAGCACAAACCATGAACGTCATCGTGCTGATCAAGCAGGTCCCCGATACCACGGACGTCAAACTGGACCCCAAGACCGGGAACCTTATACGGGAAGGGATCGAGAGCATTATCAATCCGGACGACCGGCATGCCCTGGAAGCGGCCGTCGGCCTGGCCCTTTCCGAGGCCCTCGGCATGGGCGCCGATGAAGGTATTCTCCTGTCGGACCGGGCTTTTGCCGGGGCCGATACCTGGGCAACATCGACCACGCTGGGAAAAGCGGTGGAGAAGATCGGGGCCTACGATCTCGTTATCTGCGGGCGCCAGGCCATTGACGGCGACACGGCTCAGATCGGCCCGCAAGTGGCCGACTATCTGGGTTTGCCCCAGGCGACCTACGTGTTCGAAATTGAGGCTGTCACCCCCAAGAGCATCACGCTCAAGCGCAGGCTGGAGGATGGATTCGAGCGCGTCAAATGCGCCCTGCCGGCGCTGCTGACCGTTATCGGAGAGTTGAACAACCCCCGTTACGCCACCATCGACGGCATGATCGGGGCCTGCCTCGAGAAGGCGCCCATTCGAATATGGAATGCGGCGGATATCGGCGTTCAAACCCGCGACGTGGGTCTCGATGGCTCGCTGACCCATGTGATCAAGACCTTTGCACCCAAGTTCCAACGTGAAGGAGAGATCCTGGGGGGGGAGGTGAAGGAGGCGGTGGGGAAGCTTGTGGGGAAGCTGAGGGAGAATCGGTTGGTATAGATTTCGGAATGGGACGGAGAGACGGGAGCATTGAAGATTGAAGATTGAAGATTGAAAATTAACGCGCTGTTGTCCAAGTGGCAATAGACCACAGCGGCCGAACGATATTTCCTTTGCTGACACCTGAACACTGAAACCTGAAACCTTTTTTCGTACCCTGGTTTCTCGTTCCAGTCCAATACGGAGATAAAAAATGGGCATCTGGATTGAACCGGATCTATGTAACGCCTGCCAGAAATGCATAAGGGCCTGCCCCTACGGCGCCGTGGAGATGAAAGACGACAAGGCGCACATACTGGACCGCTGCACGTCCTGCGGCGCGTGCCTTGAAGTTTGCAAACAAAAGGCCATTTTCAGCGATGTGGAGCCGAGGGCCGTTCCCGATTTCGCGGACTGGAAGGGCGTATGGGTGTTTGCCGAGCAGCGGGACGGCGAACTGAACAAGGTGTCTTTCGAATTGCTGGGAAAGGCCCGCGAACTGGCCGGAGAACTCAACGAAGAGGTGTCCGCCGTCCTGTTGGGGGATAGGGTCGATGGACTCTGCGAATCTCTTATCAAACACGGGGCGGACACCGTCTACCTTGCCCGGCACAAGGCCCTGGGCGGCTACCGAACCACGGCATACACCAAGGTTATGGCGGAACTCGTCAGGGAGTATCGCCCCGGCGTCCTGCTCATGGGAGCGACACACCTGGGACGTGATCTGGCGCCCAGGGTCTCCCGACGGGTGGGCGTCGGTCTGACGGCCGACTGTACGGGACTCACCATCGACCCGGATGAGGGCATCCTTCTTCAAACCCGGCCCGCATTCGGCGGGAATGTCATGGCGACGATCGCCAACCGATATTCGCGTCCGCAGATGGCCACGGTCAGGCCCGGTGTCATGGCGGCCGTTCGAACGCCGGGCAGGAAAGGGTCCATCGTCAAAAAGAAAGTCGCCCTTCTGGAAAGGGAGATCGGCCTCAAGGTCCTCGAACAGGTGAGAGAGAAAAAAAAGGGGATCGACATTACCGAGGCGAAAGTTATCGTTGCAGGGGGGCGCGGCGTGGGCGATGCAGCCGGCTTCAAGATGCTGGAGAAACTGGCGGCCGTGGTTGGCGGTGAAGTGGCCGGCACCCGCGTGGCCGTGGAAGAGGGGTGGATTGCACCGGAAAACCAGGTCGGTCAGACGGGAAAATCGGTTCGACCGGAACTTTATATCGCCTGCGGCATTTCAGGGGCCATTCAGCACCGGGCCGGCATGACGGGTTCCCGCTACATCATTGCCATCAACCGCGACCCCCGGGCGCCGATCCTGCAGGTGGCGGATTGGGGGATCGTCGGCGATCTTCATGAGGTGGTACCCGAGCTCGCCAGACAGTTGAAGCGAGCTTAGGGCAAAAGTAAAGGTTCACCACGGATACGAAGAGAGGGGTCATTCATGGTCAGGTCAAATCCAGAGGAATTAATCCGAAAGAGCATGGCCGCTTTCGTGGACAACGAACTGGCCCCCCGGGCCAAGGAAATCGA
>JAFDKD010000161.1 GCA_019307165.1 Deltaproteobacteria bacterium
TGCCCCCTATGGGGGCGGCCTCAAAGCCGGCTCCTATGGACCCGGATCTTTACCCTACCAGCCTCCGGCCCTGCGCCCTGGGCCATTTGCCTTGTGCCTTTATGTTATCTCTTTTTCGGAAATACCGCCTGCTCCGGCAGGAATGTGTTGCGCCTGACGGTTTTGCCCGTGTTCACGCTGACCACGTTGTTTTCGATGCTCACCGGAAACAGGTCCAGGGCCCTGGGGGCAGGGGCGTTGACCACGCTCCCGTTCATGTCAAAAGAGGACGCGTGACATGGACAGATAAATTTTTTCTCCTCTTCCACCCAGGGAACCGTGCACCCGAGGTGGGTGCATTTGCGGGATATGGCCAGAAAGCCGCCCTCCGCCCGGCGGACCAGATAGAATTTCCCCCGCTGAAAGGCCGTGACCGTGCCCATCTCGAAGTCAGACACCGGGCCCGCCGTGACCACCTCGCCGGCGCCTTCATTGTTCACCGGGGGTTTGCGTGGTCGAAGGAAGGAAATCGCCACCCAGACCAATTCAACCAGGACAACGCCCCCCAGGATGAGCCAGAGCCGGTTCAAAAACCGCCTTCGCCCCACGCCCTGTTCGTTCGTATTTTTGGTGTGTCTTTCAGTCATATGGAAACCTGAGCCCGAAAATAATAAAAGAATTCACCACAGAGCGCACAGTGAACACAGAGAATAATGTTTAAAACATCTGGGTCCGTCTTTAAGCACCTCCATATTGAAAATAACCAGATGCCCGTTTTCGATTCCCGATAACCTCATGTAAGTGAAAGCTCGGGCTTTAAGGATTTGATTCACCGCTAAATGAATTTTCCCCAACTACCTCTGTGACCTCTGTGTGCTCTGTGGTGATTCTTTTTTCCCGCTATACCGCGCCAGATGCTTCGTGTCTCAGTGGTGAGTATTCGAGTGCTTTTCCGTAGCACTGTACTAAGGCCACGGCCACATGAGCCGCATCCCCTGCCCCCTGAACAGCGCGCAGGTGAGGGTCATGACAACGAACGACACCGTCAGAAAAACGAACCCGGCCTGAAGTGCCTCCATCCTCGTGGCGGAAAACAATTTTCTCGCGGATAGGTAGCACCCCGCCACCACGACGAAACAACCCGCCGCCGGGATCAGCCCGGTGCTCAAGAACGGTGAAACGTCGGGCATCCATCCGGTCCAATCCATATAGAACTCATCCAGAAAAACCAGCAGCCCGGTAAACAGCACGGCCGAGACCGCGGCAATTGCCGCGGTACGGCGCCCGGTCCTCGAGGCGAACCAGATGCCGGCGCCTGTCTCCTCCAGGTTGACATAGGGCACCAGAAGCAAGGCGAAAAAAATAATGGCCGGGATAACAAAAACGGCAAAGGAGGGATGGAAATGCAGCAGCATTTCCTGGAAACCCCCAAAATACCACGGGGCCTTCGTCGGGTTGGGGCTGAGGCCGGGATTGGCGGGCGCCCCCACCGGGGTGTCAATGGCAGCCGCCATCAGGCACACGAAGGCGATCACGAGCAGCGCCACGACCGCTTCCCTTATCAGGAGCCCCGGCACAACCGGCACTGACGCCGGCGCGGCGTCCGGCTCATTCTCCGGCGGACGTGAGACGGCCAGCCCGCCGGCCTTTCTTATCCGCCAGAAGTGAAAGGCCATGAGTCCGCCCATGAGGATGGGGATTACGGCGGTATGAAGCGCGAAAAAAATTCCCAGCGTGGCCTGTCCGATTTCAGGCCCGCCGCGGACCAGATGCTGAATCCGTAGGCCGATGCCGGGGACATATTCGAGCATTCCGGTGCTGATGGTGACGGCCCAGTAGGCCAGCTGATCCCAGGGAAGCAGGTAACCCGTGAAGTTGGACGCAAGCACCAGAAAAAACAGGATCAGGCCCACCACCCAGGTGAACCGGCGCCCGGCGTGGAATGCGCCGGTGAAAAACACCCGCAACAGGTGAAGAAACACAGCCACGACCAGAAAATTGGCGCTCCAGAAATGAATATTGCGGATGAATCCACCGAACGGCACGTCGTTTTGCAGGTGGATGACGGATGCATATGCCTGGGTGGCAATGGGTTCGTAGACGAATTTGAGCATGACGCCCGTTACGATCTGGAGCATCACGAGTACGACTGCCATGCCACCAAGGCCCCAGGTAAACGTGAATTTCAGGGTCGGCTCCGGAACGGTGGTGGGGCGGAAATGAAGGACGAGGTTTCTGAGAAGAAAACGCCTGGGTCGCCGTTCGGTTTTCATTGGAACAGGGTTTGGGAAAACCGAAACCCAAATTCGTCGCAAGAAATTTGGCTGCCCCTCGGCCATGTCTTCCTTTCCGTGATCGCTCAGCCATGGTTTCCGACGATCGGCTGCATCTCTCGTGAAAACCTGGGTAATGTCAATCCTTAGCGCATTTATACAGGAAAGGATTGAAAGGGGAAAGGCAGGAAATACTTGACATGGGTATGACTGCGGTTATACCATGTCTTCATGAAAACAGCCATATCCATTCCCGACAATATATTTGCATCCGCGGACCGCCTGGCGAAACGGCTTCAGATGTCTCGCAGTGAACTCTATACGCGTGCTGTAGAACGGTATGTATCGGAATGCCGCCATAACGGCGTGAAAGAGAAACTGGACGTAGTCTATGCGTCTGAAGCCCAATCCGTTGATCCGGAGGTGCTGAACGCCCAAGCAGCATCCATTCCCACGGAGGAATGGTGATGCAGCGCGGGGATATCTGGTGGGCCTCGCTTCGACCGCCGACGGGTTCTGAGCCAGGCTACCGCCGCCCCGTGCTCATTGTTCAGAGCGACGATTTCACCGAGAGCCGGATCCGTACGGTCGTTGTTGCCATCCTGACCTCTAATCTGCGCCTTCAGGCTGCCCCCGGCAATGTGTTCCTGTCAAAACGAACCGGCAGGCTGTCCAAGGATTCAGTTGTCAACGTCTCCCAGGTCGTCACCCTGGACAAATCATTCCTTACGGAGCGGATCGGCGCAATTCCTGCGGACAAGGTGAGTGAGGTGGACGATGGTCTCCGTCTCGTGCTCAATTTGTAGCTGGTTTCCATCCGGAAATGGCCCTTTTTCATCCCGCCGATCTTCCACCCCGTCAGGGCTTTACCATCGTATAAAAACAGCCGTTCCTTTGCTTGACGATGCCCCGCCGGAGAAAACTCCCCAGCACCTCATCGAATTTCCCCCGGTAGTCCCCGCCGAAATAGAGATCCACCGTCTCCCTGAACCAATGTGCTTCCATAAACAGGTCGAACAATCGATCCTCAGGGATCTCCCCGTGCATGAGCAGGGTGTACACGGTGATCCGTTTAAGGAGGTCCTGGCCGGTTTTTTCCGGCTGCGCCAGGTAACCGCGAATTTTTTTTTCGGCCCTTGAAACGGCCCCCTTGAAATCCATGAAGGCCGCCCCGTGCCCGGGATAGACGACTTTTACATCCAGAGACTCGATCGTTTCGAGCGATTCCAAACACCTGAACGGCGCCGTACTCCCCTCGATCCGGACCGTCACCGTGGCCACATCGTTTTCCCAAAGCGTATCGGACGAAATGAGGACCTTCCCTTTCTCGTTGTACAGCACAATGCCGTCCGATGCATGTCCCGGCGTATAGATGACCCGAAATTCATGGGGGCCGATATCGACGGTGTCCCCGTCTTCCAACCCCAAGGTGCACTCGAAAAAATCGGCTTCCTGACGTTTATATCGCCACCACGTGGACCAGTCGTCCCGGGTGTCGATGAAGTGCTTCCCCACCTGGTGCAGTGCGATGTCGCAGCCCGATTTGTCCTGAATGATCTTGTTGCCCCCGATATGATCGCTGTGGGTATGGGTGTTGACGATCAACCGCGTGCGAGACAGGTTCACGCCCAGCGCGGCAATCGCCCGCTCCGTTTCGGCGAAATGGGCCTTGTATCCCGTATCGATGAGAATCGGCGCATTCGATCGGTAAACGAAGTGGTTGCCGTTCAGATAGCCTCTTTCCACAAAATACAGGTCTTTCAGAATTTCCACGTGCGGCATGTGTTCCTCTGGGTATAAAAGGATTCTGGGTCCAAAAACCGGGTATCTACGACAGTCCGGCAGGCCGGCGCCGGTGTTCCGCCATGGGGGCCTTGGGACTTCTGATTTTCATTTGGTCAACAGCTGCTTCCGCTTCATCAACTCACCCACATGTTTTTCGACCGGTATAGGTCGACGGGAAGGATCGCATTCCGCATAATACATGGCCGTGGAAAGGCTTCCCGGGCTGGGGGTGAAGATCTGTACGCTGGTCGGTTTCAATCCCAGCGACATCAGTCTGTTTTTCATCGCAGCCACGTCATCCCGTGTTTCTCCGGGATGCCCCACAATGATGTAAGGCGCCAGTTCGATCTTTCGTCTCAAACGTCTGTTGATGGAATTGAACAGGTGAACGAAGGATTTCAGGACCTCAAAGGGCGGCTTTCTCATGTGGTTCAAAACCGTTTCCTCCGTGTGCTCCGGCGCAATGCGCAGGAACCTTCCGGAGTGGTGACGCAGGATTTCCTCGAGCAGTTCCGGAAGATCCGCCAGCACGTCATACCGGACACCGGAACCCAAGAATATTTTCTTGACACCGGGTAGTTTTCTGCATTCCCTTAACAGCGCCATGTATCGTTTTCCAGACGAAAACAGCCTGCACGGTTCCGGGTGCAGACAGGACGGCTTCCGGCATCCCTCCACCTCGCAGTCGCCCCCGTACATCTCCGCGCTGGGGCCCCCGATATCCGAAATGTAGCCCGTCCATTCAGAGTGCCGGCTCAGTGCCCGGGCTTCCATGGCAATCGATTCCGGAGAACGTGAGATGATCCCTTTCCCCTGGTGGGCCCCGATCGAACAAAAAGAGCACCCCCCGCCGCAACCCCGGTGCGAGGTGATGGAGAAGAGATTCATCCGCAGGGCCGGCGAATACCCGTCCCCGTTCAAGTGCTTGCGGGTATAGGGCCGGCCGTAAATGCGGTCGAGATCGGCGGGGCCGTAAGTTGCAGACCCGTATTGAATCACAACGCGATCCGCATGTCGCTGGGCGATGCCCTTGCCCTCGCACAACGCCATTTCGGTGAGGAAATGGGCCTTCACCAGATTCGTCTTGTCGGCCAGAATCGCTTCGTACGAGGGCAGTTCCACGAAACCGTCGTCTTTCGGCATTCCCTTGACTGTCCCGGCCGTTCCCGCAAACGCCATGTCTTGCCCGCGAACGCCGGATCGAAGGCCCTGGGCGATTTCGACCAGCTGCTTTTCTCCCATGCCGGCGACCAGAATATCCGCCCTTGAATCCAACAGAATGGAACGCCTGATCCTGTCCTGCTGAAAGTCATAGTGTGCAAAGCAGCGAAGGGTGGCTTCAAGACCGCCAATAACGATCGGCACGTCCTTGAAACACTCCCGGATTCGGTTCGAAAACACGATGGTAGCCCGATCGGGCCTGACCTTGTACTTGATCGACGGCGGGTATCCGTCAAAATAGGCGGCCCCTTTCGGCTGATACACATCTTCCCTGCGCCGCCTGCGCGATGACGTGTAGTTCAGGACCACGGAATCGACCGGGCCGGAAATCACGGCAAAAAACAGCCTCGGCCTGCCCAGAACCCGGAACGATTCCTTGTCCTGCCAGAAAGGCCTTTCAATCACCCCCACGCTAAACCCCGCCAGTTCCAGGCTCTTTTTCAAGAGTCCTTCCGGAAAGGACGGGTGGTCCGAAAAGGGATAGGGCAACACGAAGATCACGTCAAATGAAGACATTCGGCAACCTTATTAATCTTTTTCCCGTGTGCCCCTGCGGTTGATCGCATAGTTGCCCTGCTTGCCCACGAATGGAAGCACGAGCAGCCAGGGCAATGTGAGGCGCGAGGGGTCCCGAAACTGGTTCAGCCCGATGGTCATTCCCTTGTGCCCGCGGGAAGGCTGGGCACGGTAGGTCCCCAGCATTCGGTCCCACCAGGGCAGGTTGAACCCGTAGTTGCTGTTCGCTTCAGTCGGGAAAACGGAATGGTGGACCCGATGCATGTCCGGCGTGACCACCAGCAGCCGCAGGAACCGGTCGATTCCCGTGTGTATGTATAGATTGCCGTGATTGAACATGGCGGTGCCGTTCAGCAGTATTTCGAATACGACCACGCTCAACGCCGGCGCGCCCAGCAGGATGACGGCCGAAAACTTGATGACCATGGAAATGATAATTTCGATCGGGTGGAACCGGGTGCCCGTGGTCAGATCATAATCCATGTCCGCATGATGCATCATGTGGAGGCGCCATAGGGCCGGCACGGCATGAAACATGACATGCTGCAGGTAGATAATAAAATCCAGGAGAATCACTGAAATGACGACTTTCATCCAGAACGACGCCGCCACATAGTTGAAGATGCCCCAGCCTTTTTCCTGGGCCCACATCGCCAGACCAACCGCGGTGGCGGGAAGCAGCAGCCGAAGCAACACGGTGTTGATAACCACGATGCCGATGTTCGCGACCCACCGATTCGCCTTGGACGTTGTCAGCGGCCGGCGCGGGAAAATGAGTTCCGCCAGGGCCACCAGGACGAATATGCCCGCAAAAAAAATCAATCGAATGGTCCCTTCGTGAACTGTAACAAAATCCGGCATTTGCCATCCTCCATCTTTCAAGATCCAGGCACAAAGTAACCACTCTTGCCTCATTCGCTATATAAAATT
>JAFDKD010000860.1 GCA_019307165.1 Deltaproteobacteria bacterium
AGAACACACGATGATCCAGCGAAGCATCCGGAAGTTCTGCGAAAAGGAACTGGACCCCATTGCCGGCGAGATCGACCGGGACGAACGTTTCCCCATGGACGTCTACCAAAAGCTGGGGCAGGAGGGGTTCCTGGGCGCCCTGGTCCCCGAGGCGTACGGCGGCAGCGGTCTGGACCTGATGAGCATGTATCTCATTAAGGAGGAACTTTGCCGCTCGGTGGCGGCCATGGGCATGTCCGTGACCATCTGCACCCTCAATTTCTGTCACTTCATTTCCAAGTTCGGGACTGAGGAGCAGAAGCGGAAATATATTCCTCCGGTCATGAGCGGTGACAAGCTGGCCGGCTACTGCCTCACGGAACCCAATGCCGGCTCCGATACCCTGGGATTTCAAACCAGGGCCGTGCGGGACGGCGACCACTATGTGATAAACGGGTCCAAGACCTTCATCACCAATGCCCCCGTGGCCGAATATTTCATCGTGGTCACCCGCACCAGCGGAGACCATACGGTGCGGGGCGCCACCAATTTTATCCTGGAGCGGGGCATGGCGGGCCTGAGCACGAGCGAACCGTTTGAAAAGCTGGGTATGCGCGCATCTCCCACCGGAGAGGTCATCATGGAGGATGTCCGGGTACACAAGGACCAGGTCCTGGGCAAAGAAGAAGAAGGGTTCTTTGACATGTTTACCACCCTCAATGCCGAGCGGGCCCTGGCGGCGGCCACGGCAACAGGGATCGGCCAGGCCTGCTTTGAAGCCTCGGTTCGCTACGCCCGGGAGAGACAGCAGTTCGGCAGGCCCATCGGCACGTTTCAGTTCGTCCAGGGCATGCTGGCGGAGATGGCCATGAACCTGGAAGTGGCCCGCAGCTACGCGCATAAGGTGGTCTGGCTCTATGATGAGGGCAAGACCATCCGCCACGAAGCGGCCATGGCCAAGCTCTTCGCATCGCAGATGGCCATGAAGGCGGGCCTGGATGCAGTACAGATCCACGGCGGTTACGGATACATCAAGGAATTTCCGGTAGAGCGCTATATGCGGGATGCCAAACTGGGGGAAATCGGCGGGGGAACCAGCGAGATCCAGAAGATGATCATCGGAAGGGTGTTGATGAAGGGGTAATCGGGTTGCGGGTTACGCGTTGCGGGTTGCGCGTTATGAGTTTCGCTGGGAGCCTTCTACCTTCGACCTTTCAACCATGAACCCAGAACCTCTGAACCTTTGAACCCGGAACCTTGAACGGAGAGCAGACCTATGGGCGAATGTATGAATGGCTTTATGGATCAGTTGGCGGCCAACCGCAAGGAAAACCTGGAAGGCGGCGGGCAGGCGGCCATAGCACTCCAGCATGAACTGGGCAAGATGACCGCGAGGGAGCGGATCGACTACTTGGTGGATGAGGGTACCTTCGTGGAACTGGGCTCCCGGACCAGGGACCCCCGTAATGATTTGGGGGAGTTGACCAAACCCAGCCCTTCGGACGGCGTGGTCATGGGGGCGGCCGAAATAAGCGGCCGACAGGTCATGGTTTATGCCATGGATTTTACGGTCATGTCCGGGTCTTTGGGCGAACAGGGCGTCTGGAAAATGGCCGAACTGGTAAAGATGGCCGGACAGGAGCAGGTCCCCATCATCGGCATGTTCGACTCGGTCGGGTCACGCATCACGTTCACCCGGGGTTTTTTCGGGCTGAACGGCCTGGCCCATCTGGCCCGGAACTACTGTCTTTATTCCGGCGTTGTTCCTCAGATCGCCCTGGTGCTGGGGCCGTGCGCCGGTCCCCTGGCCCAGATTCCCGTGTTGAGCGATTTTTTGATCATGAACCAAAATACCGGGTTTCTGTGGCTCGGGGGAGAGATCGATTCGGAAGACGCGGGCAGGGCCGATTTTCACATGGAAAAAAGCGGCCAGGTGGACTTCCTGGCCGACTCCGACGAAGAGGCCATGGACCTGGCAAAGCGCCTGTTCGAATATATGCCGGGGAACTGTTGGCACAAACCCGCCGACATGGAACCGTCCGATGATCCCGAGCGGCGCGAAGAGGCCCTTCTCCAGGTGATGCCGAACAACCCCAAGTTCACCTATGACATTCATGAGATCATCGACCTGATCGTGGATGACGGCGAGTTTTTCGAGGTCAAGGAGGACTTCGCCCCCAATCTGGTTGTGGGTTTTGCCCGTTTTGACGGCATGGCGGCCGGCATCGCGGCCAGCAACCCGGACGAACCGAGCGGGGGCATGGAGCCGGACTCGTCGGACAAGTACTCGGACAAGTACGACCGGTTCATGATGTTTCTGGATAATTTCAACATCCCCCTGATCACCATGTCCGACACCACGGCCTATCCCCCCGGCGACAGGTGGGAACGAATGGGCGTCATCCGCCACGGGGCCAAAAACCTCCACGGCTATTCGCACCTGACCAACCCCAAGGTCACCATCGTCCTGCGGCGCTCGTACGGCGGGTCCAACATCACCATGGGGTGTTCCAAAATGGGGCCCGATTTTATCTATGCCTGGCCCACGGTCGAATTTGCCCCGACCGGACCGGAGTCCATTGTGCAGGCCGTATTCCACAAGCAGCTGGCCAAGGCCAAGGAGGAGGGCAACTACGACGAGGTCTACAATTATTACCTGGACATGCTCAAGGAACGGTTCAGCGTGATGAACATGGCCAAGGGCTTCACGCACCGGTACACCGTGCACGAAATCATCGATCCCAGGGACACCCGGTCAATAATCATCAAGTCCCTGCGGGCGACGGCCGAAAAGCGGGAAACGCTGCCCGAGAAGCGACACTGGGTGAAGCCCGCATAGCCAAGCGGGTGTGAAAAGGTTTTCCGTCACATCGAATATCCAATACCTGCCTTCCGAAGTCTTGCACGAAGGAAGGTTGAACAAGAAATTTCGAATATCGAGGGCGCCGGTAGTTGGGATGGCACTTTAATCGCAAGAGGGATGAAGCCATGGATAAGGTAATGGACGAGGCCATACAGAGGTACCTGGACATTCAGGAAAAGAACAAGCTGGGCGGCGGACAGAAGCACATCGACCGGCAGCACAAACGGGGCAAGCTGACCGTGAGGGAGCGCATCGAGCTCCTGGTGGATCCCGGCACTTTCGACGAACTG
>JAFDKD010000861.1 GCA_019307165.1 Deltaproteobacteria bacterium
TGCGTTTCAGCCAGACCGCCATCTCGCCGCGGCCACGGTGAGCCCAGGCATAGTAGGGGATGGCGAATAGAGTGCGCTGGTTCGCCTCTGGTGCGGTGTCGGCCGATTTCCCGGGGACCGTCTCGACCTCACCGGCGATGGCTATGATCCCCTGCAGGAGGTCGGGCCGTTGGATGACCTGGAATGCGGAATTATCAGGAACGACGATGTCGTGGACGCGGCCGTCGTTGTCTACGCCCTCGGCACAGTAAACCAGGGGGCCGCGCTCCAGTGCCACGCGGCCTTGGTTGGCTTCGACATTCGGGTGTGACAGCACGCGGCGCACGGGCATGGGAAGCTCCAGTTCCACAACGTCGCCCGAGGTCCATGTCCGCTCCAGCTGTGCATAGCCTTTTTCAAGTACAATTTCCACGGGCGTACCGTTGACCTTCAAGGACGGGGAATTTTCAGCAATCTCTGCGTAGCAGTAGAGGTCGCTGGGCACGGGCAGATCCAGGGCCCAGCCGGGGATGCGGATCCTTAAAGCGAACTCCATGTCCTTTTCCGGGAACAGGGAGATCTTGACGCCTCCGCTCCAGGGATACTCTGTCTCCTGTCTGACTCGGACCTTTTTCCCTTTGAGTTCGATCTCCGCGGTGTTCTGGATGAAGAGATTGACATAAAGCGCATCCCACTCCTGCGCATAGATGTATCCAGGGACTGAGGGGAGGAGGCGCGTGATATTCCCGGGGCAGCAGGACACCTCGAACCAGGGGCTGCGTACCTGGCGGCCGTTCGAGGCCAGGGGGTTCTGGTAGAAGAAGCAGTCTCCCTCCAGCGAAACGCCGGACAGGGCCCCGTTGTACAGAGTGCGCTCCAGTACGTCGATGTACCTGGCTTCCCCGTGCAGCAGGAACATGCGCAGGTTCCAGAACACATTGCCCACAGCCGCGCAGGTTTCGGTATAGGCGGATTCATTGGGAAGCTCGTAGGCATCGCCGAAGGCTTCGGTGGTGTGGCGGGCGCCGATGCCGCCCGTGAGGTAGAGTTTCTTGAAAACCACATTCTCCCAAAGGCGGTCTATTGCGCTGATGTACTCGGGATGCCCACCCAGAGCCGCCACATCTGCCATGCCCGTGTACATGTAGGAGGCGCGCACCGCATGCCCCACTGCCTCCGCCTGCTCCAGCACCGGCTTGTGGGCCTGCATGTAGGGCTTCCGGTTGTAGATGGCAAAGGGCGTGTCGTCTCCGTAGGGTTCGCCGGTCTGCTCACGGCCTCGCATATCCAGGAAGAACTTGGCCAGCTCCAGGTAGTCCCGGTTCCCTGTGATGCGGAAGAGCTTGGCCAGCCCGATCTCCACCTCCTGATGTCCGGGATAGCCCCGGAGCTTTTCCGGGCCGAATGTCCGGACCAACAGGCCTGCATTCTTGATGGCGACATCCAAAAAGGCGGTCTTGCCGGTGGCCTGACAGTAGGCCACGGCCGCCTCGTACATATGCCCGGCGTTGTAGAGCTCGTGGCTGCCGTTGAGGCGGGACCAGCGTTCCGGCCCTGCGCCAGGGGCCGGGTTGTCCGGATCAGCGGTGCGGGCGGCGTAGAGGTAGCCATCCTCCTCTTGCGCGGCGGCGATCAGCTCGATTAGCTCATCCACTTGGCGCTCCAGGTCCGGGTCGGGATGGACGCTCAAGGAGTAGGCCGCACCCTCGATCACCTTATATACATCCGTGTCATTGAAGCGGCGGCCCTCGTATTGTCCCTCGGTCCGTCCGGCGGCAATAGCCAGATTATTGACCCGGTTGGTCTCCACGTTCTTGTTCATGGCAAAGGGGATGGTGACGGTCCTGTTGGTTTCGATGCGCGGGAGCCAGAAGGCATCATCGACCTGGACCTCTGTGAACGGGACCGGCTGTATCGGATAATCGGGCGGAGACGATTTGCAGCTGAAACCAGTCGTCATCAGGAGAATGCATAGATAACATACAGGTATCGCGTGAACAGATTGTTTCATGGTTTTCCTCAGGCCTTGGGATTGCCTCATTCTATCACTATTTTTACGGGAATAGAAAAATGGCGGGAACATTCACATGAATGGCACAAGTTAACTTTATATAACTTTATATTGATAAAAGTATATCTGTGTGCTAGCCTTGAAACAGAAGGAAATGGCAAAAACAACCTTAGCCGTCAAGATCGAATATAAGGTCGCCGCCCGGGTTAGAAAGTTCTGCCAGGAGCGTGGGATCAAATACGGTTTCTTCGTGGAAAAGGCCCTGGAAGAGCG
>JAFDKD010000862.1 GCA_019307165.1 Deltaproteobacteria bacterium
GACGAACTCATTGCCATCCGGGATCTATTGAGCCGCTAGCCATGGCGGGAGGATGAACCCAACCCCTCTTCATTCGCTATTCGTCATTCTGCACTCGCCATTCCCTGGTCACTCAATTCTATAAATGGTTTGCGGGCTACTCACCCCTGAGTTCTTGCTGCTGACCCGAAGAATGTCGAATGAAGAATGATGAATGTCGAGGTGTTTGATTGTCGTAGGGGCGGGGTTAATCCCCGCCCACGAGGGGAGAGGAAATCAATCTATCCTAATTTAAACCTCCTCGTGATCCACCGAGCCACAGCCTTATCATCCGTATGATCAACGTGGCCCACGAGGTTCTCTACAGGAATTTCAGCGCGGGCCATGGATTTATGCCCGCCTGCACTCCCTAACCGGCCGAATTTTTCAGCCAAGAGCTTCCCGGCATCCTTGCGAATTCCGTCGTTTCTCACAATGATCACCAACCGTCCCTGGTAAATACCCGAGACAATAGCCCATGCCATGTCGTGAATCTTCATGAAGAAATCGGCGATGGAGACGCAAATATCGGGGTGCCTGACCGGGCCGAGATGGGCAGAGATGCGGTGCCGGCGACGGCGCATCCGTTCCAGGGCAATGCGATAGTATTTCAGGAAATCGAGCGTCATTTCTGCCTGCTCGATCCTCTGGGCCATGTGGACGTTGACGTGACGGAAAAGAAACTGGAAGGCGGCCACATCTTCTATGATGGCCTTGCGCTGGAAGTTCATGGTGTCTGTCTTGATTCCGTAGAAAAGCCCGGTGGCCAGGTTGGCCGACGGCTTGATCTTGGCGGCTCGAATGTACTGGGTCATGATGGTGGACGTGGCTCCAAACTGGGGGCGTATGTCCGAAAATCGCGCTTTGACGCCTGTATCCGGGTGATGGTCGATCACGACATCAAAATCAATGCCGTGGAAAGCTTCGTGGTGATTGGGCTGCGAGTCCACAATGGCAAACCGCGTGAACTGGCTTTGATCGACTTCTTTTACGGGAACAAGGTCGAGTCCAACCAATCGGACCATGGCCAGGTTGTCAGGTCGCGTGATTTTTTCCACGCCGGCGATGGTCGTTGCAAAAACCTTTCGCCACAAAAGGCGTTTGAGGGCCATGGCGCTGGCCATGGCATCCGGGTCCGGGTTGATCAGGATCAGGAGGCGGTCTTCTCTGGAGAAGAGGCTGAGAAGACGCCGCAGTTTTTCTTTTGGGGAATTAGCCATTCAAAAACCTCGTTTAACGTTTGTCGGTTGCGCGGCCCCTTGCGTCAAGAACAGATCGATTTGCTTAGCCATGCCCTCCCTATCTCCGGGTTCCATCCATTGAATCTCCGGATACGCCCGCAGCCAGGTGAGTTGTCGTTTGGCAAACCGGCGCGTGTCACGCTTCAGGAGGCGGACTGTTTCGTCCCAGGCAACCCCTTGTTCAAGGTGGTCGGCCATGTGCCGGTATCCAATGGACCGCATGGACTTGAGGTTCGATGAATACCCCTGATCCAGAAGCTGTTTCACCTCTTCCAGTAGTCCTGAGGCGAGCATGAGGTCAACCCGCTGGTCGATGCGATCATATAGGATGTCTCGATCCAGAGTCAACCCGATCCAGAGTATCCTGTATCGCCTGTCCTGAAACCCGTGCGATGCCTGAAGCTGAGAGATCGGTTGTGCCGTGAGCTCATGAACCTCGAGGGCCCGTATGATCCGATACGTGTCGTTGGGGTGCAGTTTTCCGGCGGCGGCCGGATCGACTTGTTGGAGCCGGGCATACAGCACGTCGCTTCCCGATGTTTTCGCTTCGTCTCTCAACCTTTTCCGGATCGTCTCGTCCTGTTCCGGGGCCGGAAAAAGTCCCCGGATCAGGGCCTTGATGTAAAGTCCTGTGCCGCCCACCACAAAACTAAGACGCCCTTTTTCATGAAGGCCCTGGATGACGGCGTCGGCCATGGTCCTGAAGATGGCTGCGCTGAAGGGTTCGTCAGGCGCTACCACATCGATGAGGTGATGAGGGACTCGGGCCAGTTGCTCTGGTGCGGGCTTTGCCGTGCCAATGTCCATGTGTTTGTAAACCTGCATGGCATCGGCGCTGATGATTTCGCCTCCCAGCGGCTCGGCCAGTTCCAGGGCCACATCTGTTTTTCCCGCGGCCGTGGGGCCGGAGATGATGATCAATTTGGGTTTTGTGGAAGTCATCACGACAATTGTTAACCCCGCCCCTACGAGACTCCAACTTTCAAGGGGTTGAATTCAGAG
>JAFDKD010000162.1 GCA_019307165.1 Deltaproteobacteria bacterium
TCGGCAACTTCAGTTTTCTAATTTCGGTCCCTGCTCACAGCCAAAGGGGTTAATGGATGCGACCGACTGCGATCGGCCGTGGGGCATTCCTGTCCGCGCGTCGCGGGCAAGGCCGACCGAATGAATTGCCCGATCGAATTCAAAGTAAAGGAGATATATCATGCCTATCATCACTATTTCTCGCGGCTCTTACAGCAAAGGCAAAGAAATCGCGGAAAAAGTCGCTCAAGAACTCGGCTACGAGTGCATCGCAAGGAAGGTCCTTCTTGAAGCCTCGGATGAATTTAATATTCCGGAACTCAAGCTTATTCGGGCGATTCACGACGCCCCCTCGCTACTGGGCAGGCTCTCCGTGGAGAAGAAAAAATATATTGCATTTGTCCGGAAAGAGATTTTGGATCATTTCAAGAAAGACAATGTGGTGTACCACGGACTTGCCGGTCATTTCTTCGTAAAGGGGATATCCCATGTTATCAAGGTCAGGATCATCGCGGACATGGAGGACCGGGTGCGCCTGGAAATGAAAAGGGAAGGGATCTCAAGAGAAAAAGCCCTTCATATCCTTCAAAAAGATGACGAGGAGAGGAGGAAGTGGAGCCAGGCCCTCTATCACCTGGATACCAGGGATTCCGGAAGCTATGATCTGGTCCTGCATATCCACAAATTAACCGTGAATGATGCCGTCGATACGATATGCCGCACGGCGAAACTGGCGCAATTTCAGGCGACGCCGGAATCCCGACGGGCAATCGACGATCTTGCCCTTGCCGCTCATGCGGAAGCCAAGCTCATGGTTTTGGCACCCGATCTTCAGGTATCGGCCGATGATGGAAAGGTGTTGGTCAAAATGATGGCGCCCCAATTCTTTGTGGATAAATTGACGCAGGATATCTGCGAATCCGCAAAAGCCATCCCGGGGATCAAGGAAATAAAGGTCGATGTCACGGCCCAGGGCGCGGGAAGCGCGGGTTAACGAACAATGGCTGGTCGCCCTGCCGAAATCGCACGGTGAATCAAAAACCATGATGGAAGCAGGGCCGCTATATTGCCTGGAATGTCAAAAGCGGAGGCGTTTCGCCTCCGCTTTTTTTTGTTCCGAAATAAGTCGCGGTGCAGACCGGCCGGAGGTTGGTATTATTCCCAATCGCCCGGATCAATGGTTCTCAATTCAACGGTCTCTTTCTCGAACACTGCAAGGTCCGCTTTAGACCAGGCGCCGCAAAATTCTTCGAAATCCATACTCGCATCTTTATCGATTTTGACTGACATTTGATCCTCCGATGAATAGAGCCACATGGAATGTCGAAGATCCCGTTTTTATCGGGGATGGAATATTGGGGCGGAACCCCTAAGTCCGATTAGCCCTCACGCAACAGCCCGGCAAGCTCAGGCCAGCCGCTCATGATTTCCTCATTGATCTCTATCACTTTTTCGGCTTTCCTATCGACAAACACATTGGTCATTTCTGCCTCAGCCGCCGGCGTGTCCGTTTCCCCGATAAAGGCCTTCTGCGACATGACATAACTCTTGCTTCCCGCTTTCATAAGGTCCGTTTCGATTCGAAGCGTATCGCCTACCACGGCCCCCTTTTTGTAGTCGATATTGATATTGACGATCATGTGAACGATGCCCTTCTTTTGAAGTCTCGTGAAGAGGTCCCCCACATGCTGATTCAGTTCCGCGTATGCCCACCTGCCGTCCTCAAAAAACTCGACGTAACGCGCATGATTGACGTGCCTGAAAGCATCCACGTGAAATCCGCGGATTTTGATCCTGTCCACCGCTTTCATCAGCCTTTATCTCCTCTCAATTTCGAGATCCGCATTCCGAATCCGGTATCCAGTATCTCGCATCCGGCATCCCGCAACGCGAAGACAGCTCATAGTCCATAGCTGACAGCTCAAAGCCCCGTATGCAATGTGTTTAGTGCATTCAGCGAGCTAACCTGCACAAGGAACCAAGAACCAGGAACGACGAACCAGAAACAGCTGACGAAGTCAGCCCGCAACCCGTAACCTGTAACGCGCAACTCGCCTTACGCCGGCACAAAGTCCTCCGGCCGCACCTCATCGAAACCGATGGCCTCTTCGGGGCAGGCGACCAGGCAGAGCCCGCAACCCATGCACTTTTCCGGGTCCACGGTCGCGGATTCCGCCACGGCGATGGCATCGAAATAGCAGCGCTCCAGGCAGGTCTCACATGCCACGCAGCGCTCCTCATCCACCACTGCCAGGAAACGGCTGGGGACCACGAACTTGCCCAGCCCCGTTCGGACCGAGGGCCAGTTCAGGCAGCAGTCGGTGCAGCAGTTGCAGATGACGTGACCCACGGAGCGGCGGTTGTCGCCCACGTGCACCAGGCCTTCCTCCTCGCAGCGCTTCAGCATCTCGACGGCCTCTGTCTTGGTCAACTCTCTGCCCGTACCCCGCTCCAGGGCGTAGTCGGCGGCCTTGTCGAACTGCATGCAGACTTCCAGCGACTTGCCGCAGGCCCCGTCGATCACCCTGCACGAGCATGGCGTGACGGCGATGCTTCGGGCCTCGTCCACCAGGTTCTTCACATCGTCGAATGCCAGAATGTGCGTCTTGGGGGTAAGCGTGATGTTCACCGGGATGACGCGGATGATCGGCGCGGGCAGCACTTCCTCCAGTTTGCGGCTGAAGTCGTCGAATTCCTCGGCCATGAACGCCTTCCACAAATCCAGCATCTTCCGAGGCGGGTCCAGCATCACCGCCGTGGAATCGTGCATCTGCAGAAGATGCCGCACCCGGTAGTACCGGACACCATCCGCTTTTCTGGATTTGAAAAGCAGGCCTTTTTTGAAGAGAGGGTCCAGCATGTCCTCAATCTTGTCCTCGCCCAAACCCGTCTTCTCCGCCAGTTCCGCTGCGGTCGCCGGGGGCGAAGCAGCCAAGAGAAGCCTGGCCTCATCCTCGTCCGTCAGGCTCTCGAAAATGCCGGGGATGTACTTCGACTCCCCGCCGCCTACCGCTTCCGCCAACTCCCCGTAATACGATGCCATGGTCATACGCATTCCTCCTTTGCGTTTATCTGAATCTTGCAAGATCCAGGCTTTCACGCCGAAATGGCCTCTAACTCTTCCTTCACATAGCGGAGGCGGTCCAGGATCGACTGTTCCCTCTCTTGCCCCGCCTTCTTCGATCGCACCTGCCGCCGCAGCGTTTCCAGTTCCTTTTCAAGGTCAATGATCGCGTTCAGCACCAGGGTATCCTCGTCCTGCGCGGCTTCCTCCACAACCGGGGCCTTGACGGCGACCTTCTTCGACTTGAGGATCAGCCGTTCCTTCCACCGGGGCACGCGGGTCTCCAACTTGTAGCGGTCCCGGATCTTGTCCGCCAGGGTCTGGGAGGCCTGCCGCTCGCCATGGATCACGAACACCTTGGGTTTGCTTTCGAAATGGCCTACCCATTCGATCAGGTCGTTCTGGTCGGCGTGGGCGGAAAACCCGCCGATGGTATGGATGTCGGCCCGTACCGCGACATTCTCCCTGAATATCTTGACATGCTTGGCCCCGTCCACGATGCGCCTGCCCGTGGTCCCTTTTGCCTGGTACCCCACGATGACCAGACTGGCCCCTTCCCGCCACAGATTGTGCTTCAGGTGGTGCTTGATCCGCCCCGCCGTGCACATGCCGTTGCCGGCGATGACGATGGCCGATCCGGGCTTTTCGTTGATGGCCTTGGAATCCGCCGTGCTTTCGGTGAACTGGAGATTGGGCATGTCGAAGGGGTCGTATCCCTGGTCCACGATGGCCCTCGCCTCCGCGTCGTAGTATGGCTTATTTTTCCGGAAGATTTTCGTTGCCTTGATGGCCAGGGGGCTGTCCAGGTACACGGGAATGTCAGGCAGGAGACCGTCCCTTTCAAATTCGCCGAGAATATAGAGGATCTCCTGGGTGCGCTCCACGGCGAACGACGGTATAAGGATTTTTTCGTCCTTGGCGCTGCTGTTGCGAATGGCTTCAAGAAGTTCTTTCTTGCTGTCGTCAAAGGTCCGGTGCAGCCGGTCGCCGTAGGTGGATTCCACAAACAGGAAATCCGCGTCAAACACCTCGTGGGGGTCCTTCACGATCAGTTGGTCCTGCCTGCCCAAGTCCCCCGAAAAGACCACCTTGACGCTCTGCTCACCGTCCCGGACCCACAGTTCGAGGATGGAGGAGCCCAGGATATGACCGGCGTTCCTGAGCCGGGCCTTCATGCCCGGGTCCACCTCGATGACGTTGTCCCTTTCGGTGGGTTCCAGAAACCCGATGGCGGCTTCCGCGTCAGGCGTCTCGTACAGGGGTTCCACGACGCCCTGCCCCTGCCGCTTGTTTTTCCGCGTCTGCCACTCCGCGTCCATCTCCTGAATGTGGGCGGAATCCAGCAACATGATGCCGCAAAGTTCCGCCGTGGGCGGGGATGTGATAATCCGCCCCTGGAATCCATCCTTGACCAGCTTGGGAATGCGCCCGCTGTGATCGATGTGGGCGTGAGTCAAAAACAGGGCCTCAATGTCTTTGGGATCGAAGCCCCAATCTTCCCGGTTTCGGCTCTCCATCTGACGTCCGCCCTGAAACAAGCCGCAGTCAACGAGCGCTTTCTTGCCTTGAGGGCTCTCGATAAGATAACACGACCCCGTCACCGAACCGGCGGCGCCCAGGCAGGTAATTCTGATCATGATGTCTCCTTTTTGGTTTTTTTCGGTTACTACCTGAATCTTGCACGAGTTTTCATCTAAATAGTGCAAGATCAGATATTTATTTTCTTATGTTCCCAACTCCACTATTCTGCGGCAGGGGGCAGCTATCCACAGCATTGCGGGAGGATCGGGATTCGTTATGGTTTGAATTCGCTGCCATCGTTGTCGTCGTCGCTGTCGCTTCACTGACAACGAAAAATGCGCATGTTTCACAGAAATCCAAAGAATTTCCCGGGTCTTGCAAGACTCAGCTAATATCGGGGAAGCGGTAGACTTTCCCTTGATAATTCTTCACCAGCAGGTGCCCGTCTTTCGTCCCTGCAATGGATTCGGGCATCAGCCTCACCTTTCCGCCCCCTCCGGGCAGGTCGATGGCAAAATGGGGCACGCACAGCCCGGAAAGATGCCCCTGCAGTTCCCCCATGATACGGATGCCCTGCTTCAGCGGCGTCCAGAAATGGGCCGTACCCCCGGCCAGATCGCCCTGAAACAGGTAGTACGGTCTGACCCGCACGGCCAGGAGTTTTTGCATCAACTCCCCTAAGACCGCCGCGTCGTCATTGACCCCTCTCAGCAACACCGTCTGGCAGCCCAGCGGGATGCCCGCATCGGCCAGGAGCCCGCACGCCCGGGCCGCCTCTCGCGTGACCTCTGTTGGGTGGTTGAAGTGGGTGTTGACATACAGGGGGTGAAATTGCTTCAACATGTCCGCCAGACGGGGCGTCACCCGCCGGGGGAGCGTGCAGGGAACCCGGGTGCCGATGCGGATGATCTCCACGTGACGGATGCGGCGGAGTCGTATCAGGATCCGGCCCAGGGCCTCGTCTTCCAGCAGCAGCGGGTCGCCGCCGGAGAGCAGAACATCCCGGACCTCGCTGTGGTCCCGGATGTAGCCAAGGCCTCGATCGATGCTCTCGGGAGTTGTCATGGCCGCTCGGCCCACCTTCCGCTTCCGGTTGCAGAACCGGCAATAGACCGCACATTCCGACGATATCAAAAAAAGGACCCGGTTGCGATAGCGGTGGGTGAGGCCCGGCACCGGGGAAAGCCCTTCCTCGTTCAGGGGGTCGTCCAGTCCCCGATCGTCCTCCACCTCCGCGGGGTCCGGCACACATTGTCGGTAGACGGGATCGCCGATCTCCCGGATAAGTTCCAGATAGTATGGATTGATCCGCATGGGGAATCGGGATACGACCCCGCGAACGCCGTTCACATCGATGGGAAAGCGAGCGGTCAACGCATCCGGCGTGGTGACGGCCCGGGCCAGGAGTTCCCGCCAATGAGGCCTTTCTCTGCTCAAGGTCACGGGGGCATGCGACCTGTGGATTCCGCTCCGATTCAAGGGGTTTTTGATCCTATTTAGGTTGATCTGCCGACGAACCAGATTATAATAGTAGAAACGATCCGGATTTTCAAGCAACCCCGAGAGGAGGCTTCGGTGATGCAAAAGCACCACAAGTTTTCCATATGGTATGTCCTGCTGGGCGTCTGGGTGGTCCTTATCACCCAAAATTACCTGGCATCCACCTTTGCCATTCCCACGATCCCCTACAGCCAATTTCTCTCGCTGCTGAAAGAAGGCAAGGTGGCCGAAGTGGCCATCACGCAAAACCGGATACAGGGGAAGCTCGCTGACGGGGAGACCGTGACATCCAAGGACGCCCGGTCCTTTAAAACCATACGTGTGGACCCTGAAATTTCGGATCTCCTGGCGGAGCACAATGTGAATTTCAGGGGAAAAATCGAGCCCACCTTTCTGCGGGACATCTTTTCCTGGATCTTCCCCATATTCCTTTTTGTGGGGATCTGGTACTTCCTCATGAAACGCATGGCCGGCCAGCAGCCGGGATTCATGACCCTCGGCAAGAACAAGGCCAAGATATATGAGGAAGATCAGCTGGACATTACCTTCGAGGACGTGGCCGGCGTTGAGGAAGCCGAACAGGAGTTGGTCGAAATCATCGAGTTTCTGAAGAACCCCGACAAATTCACGGTACTGGGCGGAAAAATGCCCAGAGGGATCCTCCTTGTGGGCCCCCCCGGTACGGGAAAGACGCTTCTGGCAAAGGCCGTGGCCGGCGAGAGTCACGTGCCTTTTTTCAACATGAGCGGCTCGGAATTCGTGGAGATGTTCGTGGGGCTCGGGGCGGCCCGCGTCAGGGACCTCTTCGAGCAGGCCAAGAAGAAGGCGCCCTGCATCATTTTCATCGACGAGCTGGACGCCCTGGGCAAGGCAAGGGGAATCGGCAACATGGGCGGCCATGATGAGCGGGAGCAGACCCTGAACCAGCTCCTGGTGGAAATGGACGGCTTCGACCCTCAAGTGGGCGTGATTCTCATGGCCGCCACCAACCGGCCCGAGATACTGGACCCGGCGCTCCTGAGGCCCGGCCGTTTCGACCGCAATATACTCGTGGACCGCCCCGACAGAAAGGGGCGTGAAGAGATCATCAAGGTGCATTTGAAAAACGTCACGGCTTCGGAAGACCTGGATGTGGAGACCCTCGCCAAAATGACGCCGGGCATGGTGGGCGCGGACCTGGCCAACCTGGTAAACGAGGCGGCCCTGCTGGCGGTGCGCAGGGACAAGACAGAGGTGGGCATGCCCGAGTTCGAGGAGGCGGTGGAACGGGTCATAGCGGGCCTGGAAAAGAAAAACCGCCTCATCAATGAGGACGAGCGGAAGATCGTCGCCTACCACGAATTGGGCCACGCCCTCGTTGCCTTGTCGCTGCCGGGAACGGACCCGGTCCACAAGATCTCAATCATTCCCCGGGGCATTGCGGCCCTGGGCTACACCCTGCAGGTGCCCACCGAGGACCGTTTTCTCATGAAAAAAACGGAACTGGAAAACAAGATCGCCACGCTTCTGGGGGGACGCGCGGCCGAAGCCCTGGTATTCGAGGACATCTCCACCGGGGCCCACAACGACCTGTCCAAGGCCACCGACATTGCCAGAAGCATGGTCAAGGAATACGGCATGAGCAGCAAGGTGGGGCAGGTCTATTTCGCCAGGGAAAGAAGGGCCCAGTTTCTGGACCTCCCCATAGAAGGGCGTGGTGAGTACAGTGAAACCACCGCGCAGCTGATCGACGAGGAGGTGCGGGCCATCATAACCGACCAGTATGATAAGGCGGTCGGCATCTTGAAGGAAAAGCGCGACATCCTTGAAAAAGGGGCCGTCGTCCTACTGGAAAAGGAAAAAATCGA
>JAFDKD010000163.1 GCA_019307165.1 Deltaproteobacteria bacterium
GCCGGACGGGCCTTATGTGGTGGGGATGGTGACAGAGGGCGGATGACGGAGGGCAGAAGGCAGAGGGCACAGGGCGGAGGGCGGAGGACAGAAGGGGGAGGGCAGAGGGCGGAGGGCGGAAGGCTGAAGGCTGAGGGCAGATTTTGGAAAGGGAATTGTCTAGACTCTATTAACCAGGAATTCACTGCAAACAATGAAACGTTTGAAACCATATTTCTTTTCGATTACGGCGCTGGCCGTCTGGTTGTTGTGCGCTTCCGGTGTCCATGCCTCATGGTTCGTTGACGAGCGGAAATTCCACATTTCCGCCCACGGGCAGACCGCCTGTGTGGACTGCCATGATCACATCCAGGACCTTACTTTTCATCCCGACCCCCATCTTGTGGACAAAAAAAGGATCGACTTTTTTCGACCCGAAGCCTGCCTGGACTGCCATGACGGTGTCACCGACGATCTGGCCGAGGACCTCCATGGGAGTAAAACGGTCGCCGACCGCGCAAAATACCGTCTCTGCATCCGCTGTCACAAGCCCCATTTTCAGCGGCGGCTGGGTGAGAACCGCATGGGGACTTTTAAACCCGGCATTCCTCGCCAGGAGCAATGCGGCGCCTGCCACGAGCCCAGGGAGGCATTGCCTGCCATGTCCGAGGAGGACGAGGCCTGCATGGGTTGCCACAGGCTGTCGGACCCCGACGACCCGCAAGGGACGGAACGGATCAGTGCTTTCTGCCTCCATTGCCATGGGGCAGGGGAAGAACCCGCCCGGGTGGCGACCGGTCGTTGGGTCCGGCCGATCCATATGGATCAATATGATTCGTACCCGCATGCGGATATCGGTTGCACCGTCTGTCACCCTGAATCTCCCCAATACGGCCATGCCGAACAGCAGCCGGGCGATTGCCTCGATTGCCATCAGCGCCACCACGAAAAGGCGGCCCATGACGCCCATTTGATCGTGTCATGCGGCGCCTGTCACCTCAAGGGGGTGACGCCGGTTCGAGAGACGGGCACGGGTCGTGTGGTCTGGAAGACCGATCGGAAGGCGGATCGTCCGCAGAACCATGACATGACCCTCAGCGACGATCAGGCCTCGTGCCGAAGGTGTCATGCCGGCGGCAACAAGGTGGGGGCCGTAGACATGGTGCTGCCACCCAAGAGCATTCTGTGCATGCCATGCCACGCAGCCACCTTTTCGGTGGGCGACACGGTTACGGTCATCTCCCTGCTGGTCTTTCTCTTCGGCATGGTCATGCTCTTTTCCTACTGGCTGTCCGGCAGCGTCCCCGGCGCCGAAACCGGGAGCGTCCCGGCCAAACTCGGGCGGATGGCTAAAAACACGCTTGCCGTTGTTTTCTCGACAAGGTTTTTTCCCATCGTCAAGACCTTTTTTCTGGACGTGCTCCTTCAGCGCGGGCTCTACCGGCGTTCCCCGGGGCGCTGGTTCATCCACGGTCTCGTTTTTTACCCGTTTCTTATCCGGTTCACCTGGGGTTTTGTCGCGTTGTGCGCATCGCGATGGGCGCCGGATTGGGGACCGGCATGGTCCATGATCGACAAGAACCATCCGGTCACCGGGTTCCTGTTTGATCTAACCGGAATCATGGTTATGTTGGGGATCGTGCTGCTGTTCGTTTACGGCGCCCTCAGGGACCATGAACAGGCAGGGGAACTGCCCCGGCAGGACCGGAAGGCGCTCTGCCTGATGGCCGGCGTGGTGCTCGTGGGGTTCCTGCTGGAAGGCATTCGTATCGGCATGACCGGCCGGCCCCCCGGTTCAGGCTATGCATTTGTAGGCTACGCCATCAGCTTTCCCGTTTCCTACTTTCCGTTTCTGACCGCCGTTTACGGGGTTGTCTGGTACGCTCATGCCATTCTGACCGGCGCATTCATTGCCTACCTGCCCTTCAGCCGCCTGCTGCACATCATCATGGCCCCCCTGTCGCTGGCGTTGAACGCGGTCTCGGAGAGCGGGCACAAAACCGGGTAAGGCGGCCTGTAGACATGCCGTTGGGGGACGTTTCGGCCCGGAGCAAGAGATTTTTTATGGATGATCATATCAAACAGGACCTGATCGATATCGTGGGGGAGTCCAATTATACGGACAGCCTCATTGACATGGTCTCGTACAGCTATGACGCCTCGGAGCACCGGGGAAGGCCTTTTTGCGCCGTGTGGGGTGAGACGGCGGAACAGATCGTCGAGATCATGAAGCTGGCCAACAGGGAAAAGATTCCCGTCATTCCCAGGGGCGCGGGGACCAGCCTTTCCGGCATGACCGTCCCGGCAAGGGGCGGCATCGTTCTGGATACGAGCCGCATGAACCGCATCATCAAGATCAGCATCGATGATCGCCTCGCCGTGGTGCAGCCGGGCGTGATCTACGCGGACCTGGAAAGAGCGCTGGCGCCCTACGGGTTCTTTTTTCCGCCCGATCCGGCCAGCGGTAAGGTCTGTACCCTCGGCGGAAATGTGGCGACCAATGCGGGCGGCATGAAAGGCGCAAAATACGGGACCACCCGGGATTATGTGCTCGGCCTGCAGGTGGTCCTGCCTGACGGCCGGATCATGCGTACCGGGTCCAACGCCATGAAAAGCGTTTCAGGGTATGATCTGACGCGGCTCTTTGTGGGATCGGAGGGGACCCTGGGGACGGTCACGGAGATCACGTTTAAGATCAACCCGAAACCCACGGCCGGCAGCACGGCGGTCGCCACGTTCAACAACCTGGAAGATGCGGGAAGGGCGGTCAGCGAAATTATGCACAGCGGCGTCATTCCCAGTGTCCTGGAGATCCTGGGGCGCGAGACGATTTCGGCCATCAATGAAAACACGGACCTGGCCCTTCCCGAGGTCGATGCCATGCTTCTTGCCGAGACCGATGGATATACCCGGGAAGAGACCGAGTACCAGATGCAGAAGATCATCGATGTGTTTAACGGGAACCATCCCATGGAGGTCAAAAAGGCGGGCAGCGAAGCGGAGGCCGCCGAGTTGTGGAAGGCCCGAAAATCGGCCTATGCCGTGCTGGCCAGGATCAAGACGCATTTTGTCCTGGAAGATGTGACCGTGCCCATGGCCAAGGTGCCCGACCTTCTGAAAGGCATCCGGGAGATAGCCGGTAAATACAATATCCTGATCGCCACATTCGGGCACGCGGGAGACGGAAACCTTCATCCGCAGATCCTTTATGACGGCTACGATCCCGATCAGGTCAAGCGGATGGAAGATGCGGTCGCCGACCTCTTTAAGTTGGCCATAGATCTCGGGGGGACCTTGACGGGGGAACACGGCATCGGACTGTCAAAAGCGCCCTATATGAGCCTGGAGCATGACGCCACGGCCATGGATGTGATGCGCGGAATCAAGCGGATGTTCGATCCCAACAATATTCTCAATCCGGGGAAAATGGCGCTGGACAATGAACAGTGAGCAGTGAACAGTGAGCAGTGAACATTGATAAGTGAAAAATCAGTTAATCGTTATCAGTTATTGGTTACTGGTTATCAGTTATTCGTCATTTGTATTTCGGAATAGAATAGGATTAAAGGATCAGGGAATTGAAATTCGGCACTTGTTTTTACTGGTATCTTGTATCTAGCATCTTGTATCTTGTATCTAGCATCCAGTATCTTGAATCCGTGCTATCCGTGTAATCCGTGGTACAATGTTTTTAATATTTTGAGGGAAGATGGAAGCCAAATACGATTTTGAAAAAAAGTACAGGGAGCAGATTCTCCAGTGCTCCCGGTGCGGGTTCTGTCAGGCGGTCTGTCCGGTGTACGGGTCCACCCTGCGTCCCGCCTACAATGCCCGGGGCAAGATGCTTCTGCTCAAGGAAGTAATGGACGGCAGGATCGATCTGAACGACGAACTGATCGAGACCCTGTTTCAGTGCACCATGTGCGCCGGCTGCTTTGAAAACTGCCCTTCGGGCGTCAATGTGCCCGAGATCATCAAGCAGGTCCGAAAGGACATGGTCAACATCGGTTCGTGCCATCCGGCATTCAAGGGCATGAACGAGGTGCTCGATAAATTCACGAATATCTACGGGGAGGACGAACCCGAGGATTTCGAGCGGGAGAGGGGGAAAAAAGCGCCAATCGTCTTTTTTATCGGGTGCGTGGGGTCATACCGGGAAGACGAGTCTACCCTGGCGACGCTGGACCTGCTGGATCGACTGGAGGTGGACTACACCCTGATCGATGAGGTGTGCTGCAGCGGCGTGCTGGAAGATGTGGGTTACCGGATCAACGAGAAGCTGGCCGGGACCAACATCGAGCGCATCCTGGCCACGGGTGCGGACACGGT
Organism: Deltaproteobacteria bacterium; assembly: GCA_019307165.1. Lineage (GTDB taxonomy): Bacteria > Desulfobacterota > DSM-4660 > Desulfatiglandales > Desulfatiglandaceae > JAFDKD01. Next base: position 4,309 of record JAFDKD010000163.1, read on the forward strand.
CGTCACCGGCTGCCCATACTGCTCCCGCACTTTCAACAATAAACCCCAGTACGGGGAACTTGGGGAAAAGGGCGTTCGCGTCGTCCACGTGTCACAGTACCTGAACCAGATGGATTTCGGCGTGACCACGGAAAAGCGGGTGACCTACCACGACCCCTGCGACCTGGGACGGCACTGCGATATTTATGACGAACCGCGGGAAACCATCAGGAAAATCGCCCCCAACTTCATTGAAATGCGGCACCATCGGGCAGATGCCCTGTGCTGCGGCGCCGGGGGCGGCGTGAGAGGGGCGTTCGCGAAAAACTCCATTGCCATGGCCCGGAGGCGGCTGGAGGAGGCCGAGGAGATCGGCGCCGACGTGGTGCCCACGGAGTGCAATTCCTGCGTCCACAATCTGGGGAATGCCAAGCTGCGCAAGCAGAAGTTCAGGATTTACAACACAACCGAATTTATTAACGAATTGATGATTGAAAGGGAGAAAAATGAGCCATCATAAGGAAACCTTGGAAGGAAATGAAGCGGCGGCCCACGTGGCCTATGCCATGAGCGACGTGGCGGCCATCTATCCGATCACCCCGTCAAGCAGCATGGGGGAATACGCCGACGAGTGGGCGGCAAAGGGGAGAAAAAATATCTTCAATCAGCCTCTGAAAGTCATGGAGCTGCAGTCGGAGGCGGGGGCCGCGGGTTCGGTGCACGGGGCCTTGTCCGCGGGGGCCCTGTCCACTACGTTTACGGCCTCTCAGGGGCTCCTGCTGATGATTCCAAATATGTACAAGATCGCCGGCGAGATCATGCCCTGCGTGTTCCATGTCTCCGCCCGCGCGGTGGCGAGCCACGCCCTCTCCATCTTCGGGGACCACTCGGACATCAACGCCATTCGCCAGACCGGGTTTTCGCTTCTGGCTTCGGCCTCCGCCCAGGAGATCATGGACCTGGCCCTGGTGGCCCACCTGTCCAGTATTCGGGCCAGCCTCCCGTTTGTCCATTTTTTCGACGGGTTCCGGACCTCCAATGAAATCCAGAAGATCGAGATGATCGATTACGAAGGCATGGCCTCCCTGGTGGACTGGGATGCCATCGAGGAATTCAAGTCCCGGTGCATGAACCCCGAGTATCCGCAGATGCGGGGGACGGCCCAGAACCCGGATATCTTTTTTCAAAACCGGGAGGGCGCCAATCCGTACTACGCCCGCGTCGCCGACATTGTGCAGGAGGAGATGGAACGGGTGGGAGAAATGGTAGGGCGGCCCTACAATCTCTTTGATTACGTGGGCGATCCGGAGGCGGATCGGGTGATTATCTCCATGGCATCCAGTTGCGACGTGATCGATGAAACGGTCCGGTATCTGAACGGGCTGGGCGAGCGCGTGGGCCTGGTGAAGGTGCGGCTCTATCTTCCTTTTTCGACCGAGCATTTCCTGAGGGCGCTGCCGGCCACGGCCCGACGCATCGCGGTGCTGGACCGAACCAAGGCGCCGGGGGCCCTGGGAGAACCGCTGTACCAGGACGTGTGCACGGTCTTTCAGGAGCGGCACGAGACCCCGGTGATCGTGGGCGGGCGATACGGTCTGGGCAGCAAGGACTTCACCCCCACCATGGCCAAGGCCGTTTTCGACAACCTTCGCTCCAGGGCGCCCAAGAACCACTTCACGGTGGGCATCGTGGACGATGTTTCGCATACGTCCCTGAAACTACCCTCGGAAATAGACCCTGCGCGGGAAGGAACCGTCCGCTGCAAGTTCTGGGGACTGGGCGCCGACGGGACGGTGGGCGCCAATAAGAACGCCATCAAGATCATCGGCGAGAACACGGACATGTTCGCCCAGGCCTATTTTGCCTACGACGCCAAAAAGTCGGGCGGCATCACCATCAGCCATCTCCGGTTTTCGCCCTACCGGATTCAATCCCCGTATCTGGTCACCGCGTCCGACTTCGTGGCCTGCCACAACCCGGCCTTTGTGGACGAGTACGACATCCTCGAAGGGATTCGGGAGGAGGGCGCATTTCTGCTCAACTCTCCCTGGACGCAGAAGGAAATGGCCGCCAAGCTGCCCGACCGGATGAAACGGGACATCGCCCTGAAAAAGCTGGCGTTCTACAACATCGACGCGGTCAAGATCGCTTCGGACCTGGGGCTTGGCGGGCGCATCAACATGATCATGCAGGCCGCGTTTTTCAAGATCGCCAATGTGATCCCCGAGACGGAGGCCTTGGGATACATGAAGGACGCCATTCGGAAGACATACGGCAAAAAGGGCGACAAGGTCGTGCAGATGAACCTTCAGGCCATGGACAAGGCCCTGGGCGCGCTCAAGAAAGTCCGGGTCCCCCAATCATGGGCCTCGGCGGGGCACGAGGCTTACCAA
>JAFDKD010000863.1 GCA_019307165.1 Deltaproteobacteria bacterium
ATTTTTGCGGGCACGTGGCGCGGCGATGCGCCCGACCGCAACGTGGTCTTGATCCGCTTCTGCAATTCCTCGGTTAATTCTTGGCCCTCCGCCATGATCACGAAAAGAAGCACTCGCACGTCGCCCTTCCAGGTCTGCCCCACAACCAGGCTGTCGTCGATCTCGGGCAAACCCTCCACCAGCCTGTAGATCTCGGCGGTCCCGATGCGAACCCCGCCGGGATTCAGGGTGGTGTCCGATCTGCCGTACATGACCACGCCGCCCCTGTCGTTGATTTCCACGAAGTCTCCGTGCCGCCACACGCCCGGATAAACATCGAAGTAGGCGGCGTGGTATTTCGATCCGTCCGGGTCATCCCAGAAATAGATGGGCATGCAAGGCGAGGGCGCGCTGCACACCAGCTCTCCCTGCTCGTTGATGACGGGTTTGCCGTCAGGGTCGAAGGCCTCCACTTTCATGGCCAGACACCGGCACTGAAGTTCCCCCGCGTACACCGGCCCCATGGGGTTTCCCGCGGCAAAGCAGCCGTTGATGTCGGACCCACCGGAAATAGAGGCCAGTTGAATGTCTTCCTTTACATGCCGGTAGATATACTCGAAGCTCTCCACGGAAAGAGGCGAGCCGGTTGAAAGGACTGCCTTCAAGGGGGACAGGTCATAGGATTCCCGGGGGCTGACGCCGGCGTTTTGGAGCGCGGCAATATACCCGGCGCTGGTGCCGAATATGGTGATTTTTTCCTCCTCGGCCATTTTCCACAGGGCGCCTGGGTCCGGATGAAACGGATTGCCGTCGAACAGGATGAGGGTCGCGCCCACGCCCAGCGAACTGGTCAGCCAGTTCCACATCATCCACCCGCAGGTGGTGAAATAAAAAATACGATCCTCGCGCTTCAAATCGCTGTGCAGCATCAGTTCCTTCAGGTGATGCACCAGGATGCCGCCCGCGCTTTGCACCATGCATTTGGGAAGGCCCGTGGTTCCGGAGGTAAACATGATGTAAAGGGGGTGGTTGGCGGGAAGCTGCTCGAAATTCAGCTCCGGGGACGCGTCCTGGGAGAGAAAATCCCGGTAATGAACCGCATTGGGGACCTGACTCAGATCGGCGTCCTCCCGGGTATAGGGCGCCACCACCACTTTTTCGATGGAGGGCAGTTCCTTGAGGATGAGGGAAATCCTTTCCAGCGAATCGAATGACTTTCCCTTGAAGGCGTAACCATCCGCCGTGAACAGGACTTTGGGCTTGATTTGGCCGAAGCGGTCCAATACGCCTTTGATGCCGAAGTCGGGCGAGCAGGAAGACCAGACGGCCCCGAGACTGACGGCCGCCAGCATGGCGATGATGGTCTGGGGCATATTGGGCATGAAACCGCACACACGGTCCCCGACCTGCACGCCGGCACCCTTCAACGCCAGGGCCACCCTTGCTGTTTCGTCATACAGTTCCGCATAGGTCATGGAGACGGCGTCCCGGCCCTCCCCCTTGAAAACGAGGGCGGCCCGGTCGTCCCTGTAACGCAGAAGGTTCTCGGCGAAATTCAAGCGGGCGCCCTGAAACCACTCGGCCCCCGGCAGTTTCCCCACATCGTCCACTACCCGGTCGAAAGGCCTTGATGCCTTGATGTCTGCGAATTCCCACATGGCGGTCCAGAAATCCGGAATGTTGTCGATGGACCATTGGTACAGGGTATCGTAGGTCTTGAAGTCCCGGTTGTATGTCTTATTTATGAATCCCATAAACCGGTACATGTTGCTGCTCTTGATCCTCTCCTCCGATGGTGTCCATAAAAGTTTGGCCATGATAACCTCCCTCAGCTTGATTCCGAAGGCCTGTAGACCGGCCTTTCAGTTAGTTGTCTTTTTGTGGTTTAACACAAACGCTGCATGTATACCACCCGCGCGGTTCATTTTCAAAAAGTTTTACCTGGATATAGGCGAATGCGTTATTGCTGCGGCACAGCACAACCGGCCATTGAATCTGGTTTTTCTCAGCTGCCCGCTGCTCACTCTTGTGTAAGTTCGTAGGGTTCAAAGGTTCAAGGTTCAGGGTTGCGGGTTGCCCGGAGGTTAGGTTTCTCTCGCAAAGAACGCAAAGGTCGCCAAGACAAGGGCATTCGTTGTCGTGCTTGCCCAAAAACGGCAGGATCTTCGACCCGCCCCCCCTGTCGTCCCCCGCCAAAAAGCGACGGGAGACCCAGCGAAACGGAGGTCTGGATTCCCGCCAAGGGCATGCGGGAATGACGGGTTGAGGGTTGGCGGGGAAT
>JAFDKD010000864.1 GCA_019307165.1 Deltaproteobacteria bacterium
GATCGGGGTATGGCCGTATGAATGACCCGCTGGTGACCGTTGCGGTCCCGTCCCTGAACCAGGGCCGCTTTCTGGGGGATGCGCTGGAATCGATCTTCTCCCAGGGCCTGCCGGTGGAGGCGGTTGTTCTGGATGCCGGCTCCACGGACGAGTCGCTTTCCGTAATCGAGCAATGGGCGCCCCATCTCCTGTGGTGGCGAAGCGCCCCGGACGCCGGGCAATCCGCGGCAATCAACGAGGGCATTGCCCGGGGCAACGCGCCCTATGTCTGCTGGCTGAATGCCGACGACGTTTTCTTGCCCGGCGGTCTCGCGGCCCTGGTGTCGGCCCTGGAGGCATCCGTCAAGACCCCTGCCGTATATGGGCGGTGCTGGACCGTGAACGAAAGCGGAAAGCGGTTGTTTCCCTATTTGACCATGCCGTTTTGGCCCGGCCTGTTCGCCAGTTTCTGTTTTGTGGCCCAGCCGGCGACCCTGGTCAGGCGGTCCGCCTGGGAATCGGTGCGCGGACTGGATGAGCGACTGCACATGGCCATGGATTACGATCTCTGGTGGCGTCTTTACCGGACCGGAGGCAGGTTGATGTACCTCAGGCGATTTGTCGCCGCCACCCGCATGCATGCGGATACCAAGACGGCGCAACGGCGAACGTCGCATTACAGGGAGGCCATGAACGTGGTGCGTCGTCATACCGGAAAGATACCCCTCAAGTGGCGCCTGGCCCGACCCTTTATGGTCGGCCTGAGGTCCCGTTACGGGAGAGGCCGAAAGACCCCGTCATCGACATGACGTCTCCTTATCCAAAAAAACCGGCCCGTCGCTCCTCCCTCGCTTATTTTCCCGATTGGTCGCATTACAACCCATACCAGGCGCTGCTTTATTCGGCCGTGTCCAAATTCGGCATTTCCTGCACGGGTTTCAGCGGCAATGAATTTACTTTAAAATGGCTCCTGCGGTATGCCATGAGGTTTAAAACCATTCACCTGCACTGGCTTTCCGGCATCTGCCGGGAGAACGGCCGCGACATTTCCGGTCGGTATCTGTTGCAGATGTACGGTAAGATTTTAACGGCCAGGCTGCTCGGGTGCCGTGTCCTTTGGACGGTCCACAATGTCCTGCCCCATGAAGCATCGGGCAGCCACCGGGAAATCCGGTTGAGACACCTGGTGGGCAAAAGCGTGAACAAGGTCCTCGTTCACTGCCGTTACGCAAAAGACCTGGTTTCCGACGCATGGGGGGTCCGGGAAGAGAAAATCGTTGTCGTGCCGCACGGCGCCTACACGGAGAGCGTTTCCGAGGGGAACGATCGGGTGGCCGCCAGGAAGCGGCTGAACATCGAGGGCGGGAAATTCGCCTTCCTTTTTTTCGGGATGATCAGGGAATACAAGGGGGTTGTGGAACTGGTGAGGGCGTTCGCGGATATTGCGAAAGCCGACGACAACGTGCACCTGGTCATCGCGGGCGAACCCCAGTCTGAAAACCTGAAAACGGAACTTGAAGACACATGTCGGGACGGCAGGGTATCCTTGTCTCTTTTCAGGATTCCGGACGCGGATGTGCCGGTATATTTCAATGCGGCCGACGTGGTCGTACTGCCATACGCCGAGGTGCTGACATCCGGCACGGCGCTGCTGGCGTTTTCTTTGGGAAAAGGCATTATTGCACCGGAGATGGGTTGCCTTCCCGAACTGGTGACCGAAAACACGGCCATTCTCTATAAATCGAAGGATCAATTGAAAGAAGCCATGGTCGCGGCCATCGGCAGGATGAACCGCCCGACGGTGAGGGAGGAAGCCTTGAAAATTGCTCGTTCTCTCCAGTGGGATGACATCGTCAGAAAGCATTTCATGTCGTTGCTGTAAAATGAGGGAAAGGGGACAGAGGTTGAAGGTTGGAGGCAAAAGACTGAGGGCTGATGACGGAGGGCAGATTAGGAACGGAGGGACGAGGGAACAGAGAATATCGAATATCCAATATCGAACAAGAAATGTCGAATTCAGAAAAACAAGTCGTCTGGTCTCTCGCAATATTCAATTTTCAATTAATATAAGATTTATCTCGCAAAGGACGCTAAGGTCGCAAAGAAAAACATTTTAGGAAAGAAATTTTAGACAAGTCACGTGAAGCGGATTTCCGCCCAACACAGGCGGGATCTCCGCTACGCTCCGACAGGCGTAGGCGCAATCGGTCCGGTCGACGGCGAAATTTCACGAAGTTTCATTTGAACCTGCAAGATTCATGTAGAATAAATATAATGGA
>JAFDKD010000865.1 GCA_019307165.1 Deltaproteobacteria bacterium
ATAGTCCCGTTAAATGGGGGGACTATGTGCGGGAAGAAAAGGGGACGTCGTTTTGCCCAAGGAAGTGCGTATTCCGGGTACCCGGATATACTTCAGCCGATTTGTCTTTCTTCTGATTTCCATTCTCCTGTTCCTCGTGGTGCGCCCTTTTCTGGAGAATCGTGTCAATCTGTCCATCCTGATCAACCTCTTTTTCACCATCATCCTCATCTCCGGCCTTTATGCCGTCAGCGAAAGGAAGAAGCGGTTTTACTGGATCGTTGCCCTGGCCGCTCTGGCCTTCATATGTTCCTGGACGGGAGATCTGCTGCAATCCAAAACCGTCGAGCTTATCGGTGAAACATTTGGCTTTCTCTTTTTTTTCTTCACGGTCGCGGCCATCCTGGCCTACCTGTTCCGGGAGAAGGAGGTCACCGCTGACGTCATTATCGGGTCGGTTTGCGGGTATTTCCTGTTGGGTCTGATGTGGGCGTTCATTTACCCCCTGCTGGAGGCCGCCCATCCGGGATCGTTTGTCCATGGGAGTGAATCGCTGACCGCGGCAAGCGATTTCACCTATTTCAGCTTTGTCACGCTGACCACCCTGGGTTATGGAGATATGGTGCCGATCACGAACCAGGCCAAATCCCTGGCCATCGTAGAGGCGGCCATGGGGCAGCTCTACGTTGCCATCCTCATCGCCCGCCTGATGGGGATTTACATCGCCCGGTCTTATCGGAAATAATCTGCATATGAGGTTCACTTCCCGGAACGGGACGCCCGAATCCACCGCCTAATTCTCAGTTGGCTTTTTTATGGAGGGGATGGGGGACATCCCTGATCGCATTGTCATGCACAGAAAAATGTGCATGTGCACAGTATCTAGTGCAATTGTTTTGCTGTCTGCCTGCAACTTGAAAGGCCTTTTCGGTGATGACGAATTTTTTTTCGAAAAAAATGAAATAAATAAATCGCCATTTTCAAAAGTGGGGCTGGACCAGATAAGCCGAACTGTGCCCCCTAATTTGTCATGCCCCGCTAAAACGGGATCTTCAACCTGCGCCCGCCCTCCTTAGGTTGGCTAAATTGTGGTCTATGAATCAAACCGCAGGTTAATTCATACAAAGTCATTTTCTTTTAGCGCCTCCATTTGCAACACGTAATTCGTCATTCCCGCGCAGGGGGGATCCACTCGGAGATGTCAACAATGATACCTCTCAACCCCCGTCATCCCCGCGCAGGCGGGGATCCAGGCACCGTCCCCGCGGGGATCCGGGTTTTATAATTCAACTGGATTCCCGCCTGCGCGGGTCGAAGATCCCTTTTTAGCGGGAAATGACGGAAAAGTTGAAAGGTTCGCTCCTCGCGTATCAGCGCATGTTGATTCCCGCTTTCGGAGGGACATTGATCTGTTCAGAAAGCGCCTGGCAATAAATTCATGCGCCATAACAACTGGTTGCATGGCTGCAATGTATGCGTTCTGGTCAAGCGCAAAAAAGCGGATAGGACCTAAGTGATTTTCCATGAGCGCCATGTCCGGCCCAAAGGGTAAAAACGGCCTGAAATCGGCACGAATCTGGAATGGAGAAGTCTTCGGGTTTCAACTAAACAAACGGCAAAGGAGGATAAGGACATGGCTCAACCCGAAATGAGATTCAAGTGCGGAAGATGCGAAGCGGCTATTTTTGAAAACGAAATAGAGAGGGACGGCGTCGCCACCAAAATCAAAAAGGTGGCCTTTCAGAAACGGTACCGGTCACCCGACGGGGAATGGAAGACGACCCGCAGTCTGGACATCAACGAAATCCCAAAGGCCATACTCGTCCTTCAGAAGGCGTATGAGTATGTTGCAATGGGGGATGATACAGGGAAAAGCCAGGGCCCGATGACATAGAGGGTGCACTGGGGATTTTGGGAAATGCCGACAAGATAAGATGGGCGGTGAGTGAACATGCGCAAGGCTATGGCAGGCAGTGAGCCTCCTTCCTCTTAGCTCCGCTCCTCGGGTCACTCCCTTTCGGCGGGAATCCAGAGCTCTGTTGAAAAAGAGACCAACTCATCTCCCCCTTTGCAAAGGGGGCTTCCGGCTTTTCAGTGGGTAACAGGGTACGGAAAAGCCTATTTATTGAAACCGGCAACATTCGTTGTCGTTGTCGTGGTCGTTGTCGTAATCGAGGAGATCATGCAGTTCGGTCATGAGCAGCTTGACGTCTATCGGGTTTTACTCGAATAGGCCGTCAGAGAGAGTTGGGCGCCTTACGGCGATTACGACAACGAT
>JAFDKD010000866.1 GCA_019307165.1 Deltaproteobacteria bacterium
CAGCATGACGCGATTCCCGGCAAACCGCACCAGTACAGTATTATGCCTTTCTGGGGGTGAAAACAAGAACCGGGGGGTCCAACAGAAATTAAGGCCCGATCCGCCGTAGGTCGGGGCCATGCTGAGTCCCTGTATGCGAAAGGGGATGCACACGTGCCCGAAAAACAGATAGGCGCACAGGGCCAGGACCCCGACCCTCAGGAAAAACCTGGGGGTAAGCGAAGGAAACAGGAAATTACGAAGGTTTCTGTTGAGCGGCAATTCATGCCTCCCGGCGAAGGTGTCGGTCCACAAAGGACGCGACGGCCTTCGGGTAGTCCGGCGTCAGGCTGGAACTGCTGTGATCCGCGCCTTTGCCCAAGAAAAACTCGGCCCTTCCCGCCGGAAAACCGTCGCAAAGGACTTTGGCGGAGCGGACGGGAAAGCTCTCATCCATCTCCCCGTGGATGATCAGGACAGGCAGGTCGATTTCACGGGCGAGCCGGGCGGGGCTGACTCGATCCATTTGAAAACGATAAAAGACATCCATCCACAGGAGGACCATGGGTGCAAAGAAATACCCGAAAAAACGGTTGTACGATCTGTAAAGACTCATCAACGCCTGTTTGGTATAGGGGTAGCAGCTCTCCAGAAAGAGAAGCCTGATGCGTTCGGGTCTACGGTTTGCGGATATGGCGGCCGCGGCCGCGCCCGCGGAATGCCCGTAGAGCAGAACGGGCTCGTCGATCCAATCCATGACCGCGTCGATATCCTCGGCAAAACGAAAGGCATTCATAAAGCGATGGGGTGAGGAGTTGCCATGGTCGCGGGCGCTGTGGACCACGGTGGTGAAACCCATCCGCGCAAAAAGCCGGGCCCTGGGAATCATTCGGTCCCGGTTTCTGCTCCACCCGTGGGCCAGAAGGACAATCCCCCTGGATTCGGTTTCCGGCTCGATCCGCCAGAGTTCCAGGAAGCCGCCGTCAATACTGGGGATGCGGGTATCGGTGATTCGTCCCCAGTCCGGCGGTTCGCGGACCGGGTCCCGCGGGATCCTGTGAACCACATAGGTGAGGACGAGGGTAAGGCAGAGGGTGACATGGTTTCTTTTGTTCTTGTGTTATTTTCATTCTTAGGTTAATTATCGTAAAGAGGCAAGAACTGATCCACTCTGTCTCCGTACGATAAGCAAACGGTGTGCGCGCTTCGTTACCGCAGCCGGAAACGCTGTGTGACTGTTTTACCGATCCTGTAACCTCGCAACCAGGATAAGGCGGCATGGAACAAGTACTTCTACTCAATATTACGTACGAGCCCTTGAAGGTCATCAACTGGAAAAGGGCCATCAACCTTTTTCTGTTGGGCAAGGTGGAGGTCTTGGAGGAGTACGGAAAGGAAATACACTCGGTCAGTTTTTCCATAAAACTGCCCTCGGTCGTCCGTCTTCTCCGGATGGTCAAAAGACCCAGAAGTTCGATCAAGTTTTCGCGGCAAAACATATACGGAAGAGACAAATGCCGATGCCAGTACTGCGGTAAAAAATTTCCTTCCGAGGAACTCACCTACGACCACGTCATTCCCAAGTCCAGGGGAGGTAAGACAAAGTGGTCCAATATCGTGACCTGCTGCATTTCGTGTAATCGCAAAAAGGGCGGCCAGACACCCGCCGAGGCGCGAATGAGGCTTATTCGAAAACCCGTGCGGCCTACCTGGCTCCCGGCCGTCCGTATCACCATCGGGTATACGGAGGTCCCCAATTCCTGGCGGGACTATATTTACTGGAACATAGAACTGGTCGAGTAGTTTCGCCAAAAATGGTACTTTTTCATCCGCCTAAGGCGGATCAATCTGCGGGATTCCTTGTTCCCGCCCAAAGGGCGGGACGCGTCATCCCTTGATTTTCTTGATCTTGCAAAAAATGACACATTTATTGGCAGAAACTGCGCGCTACGTTTTCCCCTTAGCTTTTGCTTAGGCTATTGCGGCGGCGATTTTTGCCGCCGTTTCCTTGATGGCCTCCATGTCTCCTTGCGACAGTTCCCAGGACGATACCGGCAACTCCGGTTCATCTCCAGACCGGGGAATCAAGTGAAGGTGATAGTGCATGACCACTTGGTTCGCCCCCCGTCCGTTCAGCTGCAAACATGCCACCCCCGATGGATTCAGGGCCTTTTTAATGGCGGCAATGATTTTTTTGGATGCCTTGTGAACGGCCGCCAGGTCCTCTTCCGGTATTTCCCAAAGGTCTTGCGCGTGCGCTTTGGGGATCACCAGCGTGTGCCCTCTGGAAATGGGGTTGATGTCTTCGAAGGCGAAGACCCTGTCGTCCTCGTAGACCTTAAAAGAGGGGATGTCGCCTTTGATGATTTTGCAGAAAATGCAGTCTTCCATGGCTTCCTCCTATTCACCGGGGGTTGACAGCTTCAGGATACGGGCCTTCTTCTCGTCGGGCAAATCGGGTGCCCGTTTGATGTTCATGGCCCGCATGACATCCCAGGCGCCGTCTTCGAACAGGACCGGGATCTGGCCGATATAGTCCGGTTTGTGACAGCACCCGGCCGCAAAAAAATACCCCGGCTTTCGTCCTTCCCGGTACCGCGCCCTGATGTCGTCAAACGCCTCCGGGGCGATGACTATTCCCGCCTGCCCTGTCAGGGCCTTAATCATGTCGCCCGGTTCAAATGTTCGCTTTTTCTCCACGTTCGACCTTTCGCATTCCGCATTCCGAAATCCAAAATCAACGTACTCCATACTCCCTACAGCTTATTAAAAAACCTCCCCACCCTACCCCCCTCACCCTGACGTGTCCAGGGCTTTCACATGTTCAGTAAGGCGTTTCGCGAGATCCTGGAGCGCATTCAATGACGGATCGTTCATCCGGTGGAGCAGCGCATGCAAGCTTTTCACGGCCGGCGGGATGTAGCGTTTGAAGTAAGATTTTCCCATGGCCTTGGTCAGATGGGCAAACGCCCCCAGCATCTGCAGATTCCTCTGAATGGCCAGATAAGGGTAATGCCTGTGAAAGGGTTCGACCCTCGCCGGATCGAATTTTTCCAGACGTTCCAGGTAGAGGCCGTAAATGCGATCCGCGTGGCGAGGCTTCAAGCCCACGTAGGGATCGATGAGAAGAGAGGCCAGGTCGTAGCCCAGGGGCCCGATCCGCGCCTCCTGCCAATCGATGACGGCCGGCCGATCACCG
>JAFDKD010000164.1 GCA_019307165.1 Deltaproteobacteria bacterium
AACCGTATGCTCAAAATATCCCCGTCCTGCACCACATAATTTTTCCCCTCCAGGCGGAAGCGGCCGTTTTCGCGAATCGTTTTTTCCGACCCGAATTGAATGGTGTCCGCGTAGGTAAAACACTCGGCGCGGATAAATCCCCTGGCCAGGTCCGAATGAATGGCCGCGGCAGCGCCCAGAGCGGTCTCGCCTTTGCCCAGCTGCCAGGCCCGCACCTCGTCCGCCCCTACCGTGAAAAAGCTGATGTACTCCAGGGTTTCATAGGCCATTCGGGTCAGTCGGTCGCGAGCGGATGCCTCGATCCCCATATCCGCCATGAACAGGGCCACGTCTTCCTCGTCCGTCAGCTGGGATAATTCCATTTCGAACTTGCCGGCAAATTCGATGGCCCTGTAGCGCTGCTCCACATGGGCCGGCAGGTCAGGATTGCCGCCGAAGCGCTCCTCATCGGAATTGACGATAACCATGATCGGCTTGTCGGTGATCAGCTGAAACCCGCGAATGCACTTTCGTTCCTCGCCGGTCAGTTCAAGTTCCCTTACCGGTTTTTCAGTATTGAGGTGTTCAATGACCTTTTTTAACACCTTTTCTTCTTTTTGAAGCGCATCGGTCTTTTTTCCCCGCTGATAGCCTGCATGGATTCTATCCAGCCGGGCCTCGCAGATCACCAGGTCCGAGAGAATGAACTCCTGCTCCATCTGCCGCATGTCGGCCATGGGATCGGGGGCGCCCGTCAGCGGGTCCTCGAAATTGCGGAGCACAAGGGCCAGGGCGTCCGCGTTTTTCATGATGGCAAAAGCGTCGCCGGACATGGACCAGGCGCCATCGGGCTGCTGGTCAATTCCGTTGAAATCGATGAATTCCACGGCCGCGTAAATGGTCTTTTTGGGCTGGTACAGTTCGGACAGATGGGTAATACGATCATCCATCACGCGTATCATCGCACGGCTGGGTTGGGCCTTGCCTGTGGCATATGCGTTGCGTTGCGCGTTGACATGCGTCAATGAACTGAATATGGTGGTTTTGCCGGAACCGGGCAAACCGATGATTCCGATTTTCATAACATCCTCTGCAATAACACAAAGCAAGCCGCCGCGGGATCGGGCCCGAGGCGGCTTGCTTTTCGATTTCCTCAAGGGCTTATATAGAAATGATGCTGCGCCTTTTATAGTCATCCAAAAGGGGCTTGTCAATTCCTGCGGGCCATGAAGTTGATGGGAAGTACAAAAAAAAGCCGGCCATAAAGGCCGGCTTTTAAAGGGGAAAAGAAAGACGATGGAGGTTGCGTTGATGGTTGATTCGTCGACGGGGCCTATGTATCAAAAAACCCGGCGTGCCGTTGTTTTCCCGCCTCGTACGTCTTCTTTCCATTTTGGAAGGCGTGGACAGGTGAAAAGATGCACGAACACCCGAGAAATCTACCGGTTGACCGTCCCCAAAACGCCCGTTTGAGGAACCTATGAAACAGGGACGTGAAAAAGCACACTATCATCGAAAAGTCTCCAAAATTGTTTTGATATTCTTATAGCAAAAAATATGCCATTTTACTCGTTAATGTATTAAGTTAATGATTTAAGTCGGTTGCAGGATTGAACGAGGAAAGCGCCGACAGCGAAAATTGACTGAAACGGACAAATTTTGTTATTTATCAGATATATGCGAAACACCATGAGGACTGAAACATGAGAAGTGTCGCCTTTAGCATTCCAGATGACGTAATCGCCGTTCGAAACGGCATTGAGGCCTTTTTGCGAAAAGAAGTCATTCCGAGGCATGAAGAGCACCACGAACTCCTGTCCAACCAACGGCTGCTGTACCGGGTGGACGGCCGTTTCTGCGACGAGGCGCTGGCGCTTATCCGCCGTGTGCGTATGGCATCCGCAGACGCAGGCTATTACAACATGTGCGTTCCCCCGGAAATCGGCGGTGCGGGCATGGGCCTGCTTGCATACTATGTGGCCTGGGAATGCATTTTTCGGTTGTGTGGGGGCCATCATTGGCTGGGAACGTACGTCATAAGCCACTGGGCGTTCGGGCCCAGTCGGGTCCTGCTCGAGGTATCGCCGAAGGCGCGCGAAGAGATGCTGCCCGCCATGATTGCCGGAGAAAAATCCATGTGCTTCGGCCTGTCGGAACCCGGGGCCGGGTCGGACGCGGCCATGCTGCAGACGCGGGCGACGGCCGATGACGGCGGCTGGCGGCTGAACGGCAGAAAAATATGGATAACCAACGCGCCATATGCTGACTATGCGCTCATATTTGCCATCACCGATCCGGAACGGGCTTCCCGGCGGAAGGGCGGCATCAGCGCGTTTCTCATCCCGACCGATACACCGGGTTTTGAAATTGAAAACGTGATTCGAATGTACGGGGAAATCGGCGGCAACGAGGGAGAGGTGGTCCTGGGAGACGTCCGCGTGGAACCCCACCAGCTGGTGGGCGAACTGCACGAGGGTTTCAGGTTAGGGGTGCTCGGCGTGTCACTCGGCAGGGTTTATAATTCCGCCAGGGCGGTCGGGAGCGCTCGTTGGGCACTGAAGCGCGCCATAGAATATTCAAAGGTTCGCGAGGTCTTCGGGAACGCAATCAGCAAGTATCAGGGCATCATGTTTCCCCTTGCCGAATCGGCCACGGAAGTGCATGCGGCCCATTTGATGGGTCTGAATACGACGATGCTGCTTGACGGGGGAAAACCGGCCATCAAGGAACTTTCCATGATGAAATCCTATTCCGTTGAGGTCGGCGCCAGGGCCATAGACCGGGTCATTCAGGCCCACGGCGCTATCGGGTTCACCAATGAAATGGGCCTGACCGAAGCGTGGAAATACCTCCGGCTGGTCAATGTTGCCGACGGCACTAATGAGATTCTTCGCAGGACCATTCTTCATCGGATGTTGGGCGGGGATTTGGACTAACGAAAAAAGGCTTCAGTGTTCCCCGCCAACAACGACGGGATCTTCGATAAGTGTAATAAATAGAGGTGTCAGGCGTCAGTGTTCAGGTGTCAGTTCATCCGATAGCCTTCTCCGCGCCCCTTCTTGTCGTCCCCCGCCAAAAAACGACGGGATCTTCGACCCGCATGAATCTGGCGGGGACCCAGCATCATATCAAATCAAAATACAAATCCTTCCATTCAGGTTTTCTGGATTCCCCTTCGGCCGTGAGCTCAGGGCCGAACGGCCGCCAACTACATGCGGGAATGACAGGTTGATTTCCCGCCGTTCTTGTGCGGGTACATCCGACACCTGAAACCTGACACCCGACACCTTTAATCCAAACCGCCTCCAACCTCAAGCGAAGCAATCCTCTAACCTCACACGCTTATCAATCCGGCTGCCGTTTCCAGGTCCGCCAACTCCCTGTAGGCGACGATCACCTCGTCAATGCCTTGCCTGTCCATTGCGCTCACGCGTTCTTGCAGTTCATCCGGAGAGCTTATGACATGCCAGCCCTCTGGAAATGCGTCCCCGGAAAGTGAAAAAGGGATGAGCGCGGCAACCGGAAGTTCGCGTTCGGACATGGCCTGTTTCGCTGTTTCACCGAGTTTGTCGCTCCAGATAGTCGCGACGCCGTCGGCCACCCGCAGGGCCGCCTCCCACCCGGCAGGGCCGATTGCCGCGGCGTAAAGGGAAACGGCCGTATTCAACGGCGCCGTTCTGAGGCGTATGCCGTCGATTTGTAAGGCTTTGCCGTTTATAGTGGTTCGATCGCCCGCGAGCAGGCTGCGTAAAACGGTGATGCATTCTTCCACTGCAGTCGGTTTCTGGTCGATTCCCACCTTTTCGAGAAAACGCGGGATGCCCTTGCCGATGGACAGGGCCAGGCGCCCGTCGCTGAGATGCTGCATGGTGGCCGCCATTTGGGCCACCACCACGGGATGGCGGGTGTAGGGATTGGTCACCCCCAGCCCGATAAGGATACGGCTGGTGTGATGGACAAGAATGCCGGCCGCGACCCAGGCTTCCCAAGGGGACACGATGGTATCCGGCACCCACACCCGATAATAACCGTGGGATTCGAGGGCAACGGCATGTTGGACGATCTCTTCCAGGGGACAATTATGGGCCAGTTCCACACTGATCTTTATCGCCATTCAAGGACTCCTCAAAAAGCTATTGATTCTCCGTCTTCCGGTATGAATAACCGGGATGGAGATATGCCTTCTTTATCGGCCAGTTGGCGGAGTGCGTCACGGCTGACGCCGCAGTGGTCCAATGCCTCCATGTGTATCGCCACGACAATCGCTTCGGGCGATGCATTGAGTGTCGCAAGGGTCTGCTCGGCATCCATAATGATGGTATCGAAATCCGGAAGTTTTGCGCCGCCTGAATGGGTGATGATGATATCCGGCTTAAACGATTTTATCGTGTTTTCCACGAGATCGCACCAGATGCTGTCTCCCACCCAATAAACGGTCGGCTCCCCGTCGGCCTGAAACACAAATCCGGATACATTTCCCATCAACTCGAGTACTTTACCGCTTCCGTGCCGGCCT
Source organism: Deltaproteobacteria bacterium (assembly GCA_019307165.1). Classification (GTDB taxonomy): domain Bacteria; phylum Desulfobacterota; class DSM-4660; order Desulfatiglandales; family Desulfatiglandaceae; genus JAFDKD01. Next base: position 4,496 of record JAFDKD010000164.1, read on the forward strand.
TCCGTACGGGTAATGGTAATCCCTTCCCAGGTGTAAGCGGTTTCAATGGGAATAACTGTTTGAAAACCCCCTTCCGCCAATTGCACTTCATCTCCCGGCTGGCAAAAAACGGGAATCGTCTTGGGCAAGGCTTCGCTAGCCGTCTTGTCAAAATGATCCGGGTGAAAATGCGTGACGACCACGCTTTCTACATCATTTACGATGTCTTTAATTTGAAACGGCAACTCGACCGTAGGGTTTTTTGCAATGCCGGCAAAGGACCTGATAGCATCTTTTGGCGACAGCATCGGATCGGTGAGAATCGTTCGGCCGGCATACGCGATCTTCATTGTTGCATTTCGGATAAGTTGGATTTTCATGAGTATGTCCTTTCATTGGGATTCCCCGGCAGTCAGCTTATGGCCGGTGCATCATTCCCGAGCAGTTGGGTCCGCAGTTCCCGTTTCAGTACTTTGCCGGTGGCGTTGTGCGGCAGTTCATCGACAAAGGCGACCGACCGGGGGACCTTGAACTTGGCCAGATGGGCCACGCAGTGACTGATAACCGTTTCCTCATCCAGGGTTTCGCCGGGCTTGATCGCGATAACGGCTTTCCCGGTTTCGCCCCAGCGGTCGTCGGGCACGCCGATTACGGCCGCCTCCAGGACCTGGGGAAGCTGGTAAATCACGTTTTCGACCTCGGCCGGGTATACATTTTCGCCACCCGAGATGTACATGTCCTTCCAGCGGTCCACAATGTAGATGAAGCCCTCTTCATCAACGCGGGCGGCATCGCCGGTTTTAAGCCATCCATCGACAAACGAGCTTTTCGTGGACTCGGCATTGTTCCAGTAGCCCGGCGTGATGTTCGGCCCGCGGATCATAAGTTCACCGACCCCGCCGTCGGTCACTTCACTGCCGACACCGTCTACAATCTTGATTTCGGTGTGCATCACGGCCTTACCGGCCGAGCCGATTTTGCGCAAGCCATCGACGGGATCGAGCGCAGTGCCGGCGGGGCTCGTCTCGGTCATGCCCCAACCCGGCCTGAGATCAACCCCGCGGTCCATCCATATTCTCAGTACGGTCTCGGGGCACGGGGCGCCGCCGACTCCAGCCACTTGGAGACGGCTTAAGTCCGTCTTCTCGAAATCCGGATGATGCATCATGAACTGGTAGGGTGCCGGCACGGCAAAAAAATGGGTGACCTCATATGACGGGTCGCCGATGACGCGCAGGGATTCACCGGGGTCGAACTCTCGTAGTAACAGGATTCGCCCGCCCGCGTGAATGACCGGATTGGCATAACAGTTGAGTCCGCCCGTGTGAAACAGGGGCAGCACCACGAGTTGAACCGTTAGCGGTGATATCTGGGCGATAAATCCGAGATTCACGCAGTTGATAAAATTCATCCCGTGCGTGATCATGGCGCCTTTGGGGTGCCCGGTGGTGCCGGAGGTGTACATGATCATTGCAAGATCGTCCAGCGTGAGGGGTTCGATCTGCGGCTCCGGATATGATGCGTCAAGGGCCTGCTCGTAGGCATTGGACGGGTCGTTTACATCGATTTCCAATAGACGCGAAATATCGCAACGCTTCTTCAACTCGAGGGCGGCATCCCGGAAATGGGCGTCGTGCAGCAGCATTTTGGGCGTGCTGTCATTAAAAATAAATTCAAGCTCCGGCACGGTAAGCCGCCAGTTGACGGGCAGGGCCACGGCCCCGATTTTGCCGCAGGCAAACTGCATTTCCATGAACTCCGGGCAATTGAACGCCAGGATCCCGATCCGATCGCCTTTGACAACGCCCCGTTTCTGCAGCCAGTCCGCCAGACGGGCGGCCCGATCGTCAAGTGCGGCGTAGGTGAATTTCCGGCCTGTGTACAGATCGACGATTGCGGTTTTGTTGGGTTGAAAGTAGGCCTGATGTGCTGTCCAATCATAGTATTTCATTGACATAGAAGGCCCCCTTTGGTCATTCTTAGAAAGTGAAGATCAGATTATAAACCAATTCCGATTATTGTAAAGAGGGCCGTTTGAAAAAGACCCGCCAATATTTCGACTGAAGAAGGATTCTATATATAACGACCTAAATCCTTGCGCATACATACACAGCGGTTTACAGAATACAGTTTTTCAAAATAGCTCTATCGCCGGCGATCTTAACAAGCGATTCGCAATTTGTTGTGTCATGTCTTTGTTTGCACGAACGATCGCCAGGGCAAAAGGAAATCGTGCGCCGATGGAAACAGTTCGGCCGTTAAAGCCGCCCTTAAGACTGAAATCAATAACCGTGGCTGGAAAGGCAAAGTGCGTGTGTCGACCAGCGGGTGCATGGGGCTCTGTGCGAAGGGCTCCAACGTGATTCTATACCCTCAGCAGATTTGGTTTTCCGGGGTTTCTGAGGAAGACACGGAAAGGATCATTGATAAATTGGCGGATTACGTTTAGGCACTGTTAAGATATTGAAAGGTTGCCAACTCGACGGCGTAATCATTGAACCGATATAGGGGGGAAAGGCAATGAGAGATAAGGTTACGACCGCCCGGGAAGCTGCCCGTCTCATTAAAGACGGTACGCATGTCGGCCTTGGCGCCGGTATGGAAATGAATCCCATGCCGATTATCAGGGAAGTGATAAAGAACGGCATCAGGGATCTAACCCTCACACCCGTGATAACCGGGGGATATGCCAGCGACCTTCTTGTGGGGGCCGGCTGCGTGAAAACGGTTCAATTTCCTCGGTTCGACTTGGGAGAATACGGGACGGCGCCGAATTTCAGAAGGAAGGTCCAGGCCGGCGAGCTGGAACTCCTTGAAGTCATGTGACCCGCTATCACTTTGGGGCTCCAGGCTGGGGTCCACAATCTCCCCTTCATCCCTTTGATCGGTCTGACGGGCAGCGATTACCTTAAGTACAGGCCCGATTTAAAGACTGTCATCGACCCGTATACCGGAAACGAATACGTGACATCGCCTGCCATCATTCCGGACGTTGGCGTGATCCACGGATACAAAGGAGACCGGTTCGGCGGCATTACCACTCACAGTTATAGGGAAGACAGGTTGATCGCCATGGCGGCCGAGGTAACGATAGCCGTGGTTGAAGAGCTTCTGGAACCGGATGAAGTTATTCCAGGGCTTTATGAGATCTATATATCTCCCCTGCACATCGATGCCGTCGTGGTCGCGGACTGTGGGGCCCATCCCACGGCCTGCCCGGGAAAGTACGAGACCGATTATAAACATTTGGACGCGTATGTGGCGGCCTCGAAAGATGAAGATTTGTTTCAACAGTACCTGGAGCAATATATTTTCGGTCCCAAGGACCATGAGGAATATCTTGAGAAAGTGAGGTTTAATGGACGTGGCAGCTGAAATAAAACCTTTTGAAATGATGATCGGGGCCTTGTCAAAACTCCTGAACGACGGTGAAATGGCGGCGTGCGGAACCCTTTCGCCCATTCCCGCATCGGCCATTCTCCAGGCAAAACATACACACGCCCCTAATCTTACGCCTTTTATCTATGGAGACCTTTCACTGCGTCTAACCGAAGGTCATCTGGAGACGTTTGCCGCGTTTCAGAGGGGAAAAGTAGATGTTTTTTTTCTCTCAGGGGTCCAGATCGGGCAGAACGGCCACATCAATCTTTCGGTGATCGGAGACTATAGAAAACCAAAGGTAAGGTTTCCCGGGGGGGCCGCATCAAACATGGTCTATTCCTGCTCCAGGCGGGCTCTCCTGTTTGCTCCGGTCCACACCAAGCGGGTTCTGGTCAAAGAAGTGGACTTTAAAAACGCCCTTGCTTTTGATGAGGGAAAGCCGACGCCCTGGCGAAGAGGGCATCCTTCACATCTGGTGACACCCCTCTGTGTGATGAAATTCGACTTGGATCAGAAAAAGTTGGTTCTGGACTCCCTGATGCCGGGTGTCACGCTGGATGAAGTTATTGGAAACACCGGTTTTGATGTGGGAATCAACGGCAGGGAAATTCCTTCCTATGATCCCATAAATGAAGAGGAATTGGAAATTCTGCGGACCGTGGTAAATGAAAAGGTGAAGAAAATATATCCGGAATTCGCAAAGCAAATGTGGGGTTGAGTTTGTGAAAAACCTGATGATGTCGAAATTCCGGATACTTGGAAGCCATTCAATGAAAATGGCGGGAAATACCTGACGGTCTTAAAATGGCAGCATCCGAAACCGGCGTTTCTATCAGGTTATTTTTAGACTATTATCGCAGATAATTTTCAAAGACCCCGACTGGTTCTACTGGTAAGCAGTATACCAGAATCCAATACCGATACGTCAGGGGGGGTGATCTGGATGGTGAAAATCTTTGTTCTGGGAAATGCAGCAAATCATCATGCGCGATCTGCCTTACCTGCCGCTTTACAATCCCAAGCCGGCGGAGGCCGTTCGGGTCGATAGATACACCGGTTGGGTGCAGATGCTGGGCGGGATCGGATATCAGCTCGTCTTGGAGGACTCGGGCACGAGCTGCTTCCTGCGCTGCCTCGCCAGTTCACGTTTATCCGAGACCTCATCGGATTCGTCAATGATCTCGCGACCCAGAATTTCCTCTCTTGATTTACTTTCCGTTAAGTCCCAAGGCTTGTTGATACTGATGGCCAAGCATCACTATCTTGGCTTTAAATCCCTGGTTGGTAAATCTATTCGTTATATTGCCGGGATGCAAGGCCAATGGGTTGCATTACTGGGTTGGTCTGCGGCGGCCTTAAAATGCAAACCAAGAGACTCCTGGATCGGATGGCCACAGGTTAGGGGCCTTTCTTCTTTAAGGGAACCGCTCCTCCCACCTTTTTGGGAGCGTATTGTAGGCGGTTCTTGCCTCCTCCACAACTACGTCTATTGAGCTGGTTGAGGAGCAAGGTAGGCCGCGCCCTCTCGATGCACAGCGGGATAAATACGGGGCTTGCAGTTACGGGGCATGATGACAAGGAAAAGGGAACCTATGGCGCGACAGGTGAGTCCATTAACTTACGTCCTCTTTTTCTGGACTTTGGGATAAACCAGCGACCTCGGCGACCCTATCTGGTGGTCCAAGGACAAAAAGCACATCGTTAGCACAAAATGGCATGTTTACATTTGGGTTGGATATTATTTTTGAGTTTCGACGTAATGCCATTACTGTAACTCCATATTTCTTTCTCAGCTCAATGCTAGCTAAACTTTTACCAACTAAGGGTGATTTCTCAACAACCCTCAACGTACTGATTTCAACATCGGGAAGCTGAAGGTTCAAATCGGAAAAAGATGAGGACTCTTTGAAAAGGCTTCGAAACATTTCGTAACCATCTGATCGTATTTCAGCGACCAACGCTTCGATTTCATCCCTTGGTATAAGATATTTAGCCAAAACACGAGTGAAAATCTCCACTGATGTCTCAAATTCTTCCGGAATGACC
>JAFDKD010000165.1 GCA_019307165.1 Deltaproteobacteria bacterium
ATATTTTGTTTCATCCTGTTTATCCTGTCTGAAATTTCTTTCCATCTTTTTCTCATATGAAGCATGATGAAAGATAAAAACTGATATCGTTTTCATGAAGTTCCCAGATCGATCAGAGCGGCGGCCACCTGCCCGAGGCGGCGCTGCCTGCCCACCATAGCTCGTTAGAGCGCAGGTGGGACACCTGTCGAAGATCCCGCCGTTGTTGGGCGGGGACACCTGAACGAGGTGATACATGAAAACCGAAATGGCTTTAGTCAAATACGTCCTCGGAGTGCACTTCGAGGACATCCCCCAAACGGCGCTTGAGACCGTAAAGAACGTTGTTCTCACCGTGCTCGGCACCACCATCGCGGGCGCGGAAGAGGAAGGCTGCGAATCGCTTGTGGCGCTGTACAAGGGGTGGGGGGGAAAGGGGGAAGCGGGCATTTTGATCCACGGCGGAAAGGTCCCGGCCCAGGACGCGGCGTTTCTGAACAGCGTGATGGCGCGGGCCTTGGACTTTTGCGACGCTATGGCCCCCGGTGTCCACATGGGTTCTTCGACGGTGTCCGTTGCCCTTGCCGCCGCTGAACTGGCGGGCGGGTGCACGGGCAGGGAATTCCTGACGGCGCTGGCAGCGGGCACTGAGATCGGCGCCCGACTCAACCTTTCGGAATCGGCCTATGACGGGTTCGACCCCACCGGGGTATGCGCCATGTTCGCCGCTACGGCCGTGGCAGGGCGGATCCTTGGCCTGGATGAGGACGGTATGAGCAACGCCCTGGCCCTTGCCTTCAATCGGTGCGGCGGGAGTTTTCAGAGCAATATCGACGGTTCCCTGGCGGTGCGGGTTATTCAGGGGTGGGTGTCTCAAAACGCCCTGATCTGTGCCCGTTTTGCCGATGCCGGGGTGACCGGCCCAAGAAATTTTCTGGAGGGGGTTTACGGTTACTTTCACCTGTACGGGAGAGACAACGTGGACGTCGCTGCGGTTGTGGATGGATTGGGAGACCGGTTTGAGCTGGAGAACACCCTGTTCAAGAAATATCCCAGCTGCGGACTGACCCTCGGGAGCACGGAGGCGGTCCTGAATATGATGGCGGCGCACGACATTCGTGCCGAACACATCGACCGGGTGGAGGTGGTCGTTCCCCCTTACGCGCACAAACTTGTGGGGCACCCTTTCGAGATGGGGGACAATCCCAGGGTGAATGCGCAGTTCAGCATCCAATACTGTGTCGCCAGCGCGTTGGTGAGGGGGAAATCCACGCTCCAGTCGTTCGAGGCGTACGCCGTAAAGGACCTGAAGGTGACGGCGCTGGCGGAAAAGGTCCGGGTGATCTCCGATCCGGGTCTGGACGCGCGCGGACATACCGCGCTGGACATGCGGGTCCTGACCCGTGACGGAAAAGAATACGGCACACAGATGGACATCGCCCCCGGTTTCCCCGGGAACCCGTTGACTGCAGAGGATCACAAGCAGCGTTTTCAGGACTGCATCGCTTCGTCCCCAAGGCCATTTTCAGAAGAAAAGGCAAACCGGATCATCGAAGCGGTGAACCGGCCGGCGCAACTGGAAGATGTGCGGGAATTGGTGAGTTTGATGTCGGCGTAGTTTCCATCCGGAAATGGCCCTTTTTCCGATGGTCCTCCCGTTCCGGGGTGCATCGGCGCAAGAACCATGGATGAGATTTTCATCTTAAACGAGTGCCTATCCTGACGGGCTGTCGCGCGGCCGATTCCTCGTCCATGTTTCTCTCAACACGCCGGGCCGGCCCCGGATTGCCGCTTCCCCTGTTTTCAAATCCCCCTGATAGACGATTTTTCTTGTGTTTTCAGTGGACATTATGATAAATCTGGCAACCAACTATATAATAGATAAATGTTATATTGAAATCTATAATTTATAATTATAAATTATAATCGTAAGAAGTTATGAATGCATTAGATCGGTTTTCCAGGGAACTCTCAAAAGTTTTGTATCACGTGGCGGGCGCATCCATCGTTTTCATGATGCTCCTGACCTGCGTGGATGTGCTCCTGCGCTTCGGGGTGACCGCCTACAGAAGCACCGGATGGGGAATTCTGGAGTCGGTTCGCCCCATAGCCGGGACCTATGAGTTGGTGTGCTTTATGGGATCGGTGGCGGTCGCCTTTGCCATGGCTCACACCTCCGTGGAAAAAGGGCACGTGGCCGTCAGCCTGCTGGTTCGCCTGCTTTCACGCCGGGTCCAGGCCGTCATTCAGGTCATCACCGGTTCCTTCAGTTTCATCCTGTTTGCCCTGATTTCGTGGCGATCCGTGTTGTACGCATTGCACTTGCGCGAAAGCGGAGAAGTATCGCTCACGCTTCAACTGCCTTTCTATCCATTTGTCTTCGGCATCGCCTTTGCTTCGGCGGCCGTATGCCTCGTCCTTTTCGTGGATATTGCCTCAGGCCTGGGCAAGGTGAAGGTCACATGAGCTTAACCGCCATCGGCATAACCGGCATCATCGTGCTGGTCATCATGCTGTTTTCCAATATGCCCGTGGGCTTTGTCATGGGCTTTCTGGGGTTTCTCGGCTTCGGCTACGTCCGGGGCCTGGACCCCGCCCTGAGCCTCTTGGCCAGGGACGTATTCGAGGTGTTCTCCTCCTACGGCCTGACGGTGGTGCCGCTTTTCGTTTTCATGGGCCAGATCGCGTTTCATTCCGGCATCAGCCGCAGGCTCTACGATTCCGCCTATGTCCTGCTGGGGAGCCGGCGAGGCGGCCTGGCCATGGCCACCGTGGGGGCCTGCGCGGGCTTTTCGGCCATTTCCGGCTCCACCAATGCCACGGCGGCCACCATGGCCACGGTGACGCTGCCGGAAATGAAGCGCTACAAATATGACATGAGCCTGGCCACCGGGACCGTGGCCGCCGCCGGCAGCCTCGGCATCCTGATTCCGCCCAGCGTCATCTTTATCGTCTACGGCATCCTGACCGAACAATCCATCGGCAAGCTGTTCGCGGCGGGGATCCTTCCCGGCATTCTCCTTACTTTTCTGTTCCTGCTGACCATATATTTACGGGTCCTCAAGAATCCGGACCTGGCGCCCCCCGGGCCCAAGACCTCATGGAGCGAAAAGTTTCGCTCATTTGTCGGCGTATTGGAGACCCTGCTCATCTTCGGCATGGTCATGGGGGGCATCTTTTTCGGCATATTTACGCCCACCGAGGCCGCTGCGGCGGGTGCGTTCCTGACCATCGCTCTCGCATTGGTCAGGAGACAACTCACGTGGAAGGGGTTCGTTGCGTCCCTGCCAGACACCACGCGGATCAGCTGCATGGTCATCGTCATCGTGACCGGGGCCGTCATATTCGGCCATTTCATGGCCATCACCCGGTTGCCCTACGAACTGGCCAACTGGGTGAGCAGCCTGCCCCTGCCCAGCTACGCCATCATGGGCGTCATCATCCTGGTCTACCTGTTCGGCGGCTGCTTCATGGACGCCCTGGCCATGATCATGCTCACCATTCCCATCTTTTTCCCGGTGGCCGTGGCGTTGGGTTATGATCCCATCTGGTTCGGCGTGGTGATCGTCCTGATTACGGAAATGGGGGTCATCACGCCGCCCGTGGGCGTCAACGTGTATGTGGTCTACGGCGTGGCAAAGGACGTGCCCCTTGAAACCATCTTCAAGGGGGTATTCCCCATGTTGCTCGCACTTCTGGTCTGCAATCTCATGCTCTTGTTTTTCCCCCAAATCGCCTTGTTCCTGCCGGGGCTCATGCGTTAATTCCATCTGCTAAACCCCCGTGCAGCGGGGGGCGGCGTTATTTGACTATGCCGTTGCGGAAATGCGGACCATGCTTCGCAAGGTTGAGGTTTAGGTTGAGGCCGAGAAAAAGATGAAGAAATGGTTTGATTTGTTTCTTAACCTTAGCCTTGACATCAGCCTGTCTGTCCAGTCCCCTATGGGGGCGGCCGATCTAGTCAACAGGGAAACTTCGAGAAAACAGCATCGGATTCCATGGAGGCCGATTAGAGGTGTCAGTGTTCCACGCCCAACAACGGCGGGAATTCAACCTGTCATTCCCGCATGAATTTGGCGGGAATCCAGAGAACCTGAATGGAAGGATTTGTATTTTGATTTGATATGATGCTGGGTCCCCGCCGGATTCATGCGGGGACGACAAGAAGGGGCGCGAATCGCTGATCCCGGCGGTTTTCTGGCAGGGAGGACGGAGAAAGGGGGATCAATCTTCAACGCCTGATCTATGCGACCTTTGCGTTCTTTGCGAGAGAAAATCAACCTCCGCGCAATCTGTAACTCGTAACACGAAACCCTGAACCCAACAAAGTTTCATATGAGCGCCGCCCCCCAGGCCGGAGAACGCCGCTCATCGAAAAAATATCTCATTTCTGAAATGGACAGCAGGTGATCCCCTTGCATTCTTCACCCAAGACAACCGATCTGACCCCCGACATGCGTTCCGCGGAGGCCGTTTTTATCATCGGCGCGGGCCATTTCGGCATGAGGGCGGCGGAGTTGCTTTCCGCCGCAGACAAGGGGCCCATTTTTGCCGTGGATGTGGATGAAGCGCAGTTGTCAACTTTGCAGGCGCTTCCTTTGAGGACCATTGCCGGAGACGGTATCCGTTTTCTGTGTGACGCCTTTCCCGAACTTCACCCCCGAAGCACCATTGTGCCCGCGGTCCCGCTGCACCTGGCCTATGAGTGGTTGAAGCGAACCCTGGAAGGCGACCGGCTCGTCCGAAAACTGGACATCCCCAAAGGGCTCGTTCCGCTTTTGCCGCACACATGGCCTGCCGATGACGGATCTCTTTTGGTCAGCTTTGCGGATTACGTCTGCCCGGACGACTGCCCCGAACCTGCTTACTGCACGGTGACGGGCGAGCGCCGTGATCCCCCGCTTTACGGCCTCCTGCGCAGCCTCGAGGTTCCCGGCTTCCGGGTCCACGTGATCAGGAGCTATCAGCTGGCGCCGGGTCTCGGGGGATATCGAGTCGAGACGTTGCAGGCGACCATGCATACGCTGACGAAAAAGGCGGCGGGCAAGTGGCTTCTCTGCACCTCATGCAGGTGCCACGGCGTTGTTACGGCGCTGGATATAGCTCGATAAACTCAAGAAACCGTGTGAACTCAACAAGCTGTCATGCCTCCAACCTTCAAACGAAGGGCCAGGCCGCCATACGCCCCTTTCCTCAAATGCTAAGGGGCCGCCTCGACTTTTTCACCAATGATGTTTAGTATATACCTTGACGCCCGGTTTTCCCGGGTGGGGCGGTCAGCCGCTCCGGAAAGACGGAAGACAGTAGGCAGAGGGCGGCGATGAGTAGACAATCTTCAATTGAAAGGGAGGTTGAATAAACGATATGTTCGTGGTGTCCAATTTTTTGATGGCGATCGCCAAAATTCTCGATATCGCACTGACCCTTTACATGTGGATTATCATCGGTCGGGCGGTGATATCATGGGTAAGCCCGGATCCTTACAATCCCATTGTCCGGTTTCTCAATTCGGTGACCGAGCCTATCCTTTCCCCCCTCCGCCGCCGCCTCCCGATTTCGCTGGGAGGGTTGGATTTTTCGCCGATTATCGTGATCCTGGTGATCATCTTTGTGCAGTCCTTTCTGGTGAGGAGCCTTATGCAACTTGCCGGTCGGATGGGGTGAGGGGGGGGGAAGATTGAACATTGAAGATTGAATATTGAAGATTGGCGGATTGTTGCGCAAAACGCCCATGCCGCGATCTTTATCGCGGCTGTAAAGCCTTTCCCACAGAAAGCATTTTTGAGCCGGTACCCATATTGGAGCGGTGGCGGGAACGCATGCCGGGTCGCACATCGCGGCTAAAGCCGCTCCTACAATCATGCACCTGCGCAATCCCACACCCGTAGGAGCCGTTTTAACCGCGACACCTAGGGCGGTATTTCACGCAATGAAGCTTCCATCGCAGCCGGCATGAACACCCAAGAAGACGAAATACACACGGACATTCAAGTGAAGGTCATGCCCCGCTCTTCCAGGGAACAGGTCGTGGTGGAAGACGGCCTGTACAAGGTCAAGCTGACGGCGCCGCCCCTGGAAGGCAAGGCCAACAAGGCCCTCGTGCGGCTCTTGTCGAAAAAACTGCGCGTTCCCAAGGGTGCGGTCCGGATTGTTTCAGGGGAAACGTCGAGGCGGAAACGGATCAGGATCGACGGGGTGACGGCGGAAGCGGTGGAAAAGGCACTCAGCAAGGTGTAGGGCAGAGGGCGGAGGTCAGAGGGCGGAGGACGGAGGGCGGAATACGGAGAATATCGAATAACGAATATCGAACAAGGAATGTCGAAGGGGCGGAAGGCAGAGGGCTGAAGACAGATGGCAGAAGGCAGAAGACAGGTGGGGGCTATGGAACCCAGGCCTGCTGCGAAGCAGCTGAATATTTCTCCCGGGGAGCATCGCCCGCACAGGAAAAAATTTAGACAGGATAAATCCGCCGTCGCCAAAGGCTATGGCGGGACAGGCAGGATAGACAGGATGAGAAAAGACACTTTGCCCCTTTCCGGAAGAAAGGGGCAAACTATCATCGCCTACGGCGAGAAAAGTTCTTTAACTACCAGCTGGATACAAGAAATATCAGCGGTTGGTTGTTTTCCCCCTGCCTTTCATGAATGGGCATATCCGCTCAATTTTTGAGTGTTG
>JAFDKD010000867.1 GCA_019307165.1 Deltaproteobacteria bacterium
TCACTTCCGCGTCCACCGATCGCAGCATGTCGGTTACCTCTTCGGGCCTTTCGTCGATCAAGAGGACGATTTTGTGAATGCTTTTGTCGTTTGCCGTCACACTGTTGGCGATGTTCTGAAGGAGCATGGTCTTTCCGGTCCTGGGAGGCGAAACAATAAGACCGCGCTGTCCTTTGCCGATAGGGGTCATCAGATCCATGATCCTTGCCGACAAATTGTCGGACGTCGTCTCCAGGTTGATCTTTTCATCCGGGTACAGCGGGGTCAGGTTGTCGAACAGGATCTTCTCCCTCGCAATCTCCGGGTCCTCGTGATTGACTTTTTCAACTTTCAGCAATGCGAAATAGCGTTCGGAATCCTTGGGGGGGCGGATTTGTCCGGAGATAGTGTCGCCGGTTCGCAGATTGAAACGACGGATCTGTGACGGTGAAATGTAAATATCATCGGGTCCGGGAAGGTAATTTGCATCCGGCGCCCTAAGGAAACCGAAACCATCAGGGAGAATTTCGAGTACCCCTTCTCCGTAAATGAGCCCGTTTTGCTCGGAGTGGGCCTGCAGCAGGGAAAAAACCAGGTCCTGCTTGCGCATACCGCTCGCCCCCTCTATGGAGGCCTTCTTGGCCATTTCCGTCAATTCGCTGATCTTCATATTTTTTAATTCAATGAGATTCATATGTTATCTCCCTTTTGGTAGAGTGAATATAAACGCAAAAAAAATCCATACGTGAAATACAGGCTTTTCCCCTGGACATTCTCTCCAGAGCCTCAAACCCATGGCAGGGTTGATGAATCAGGAATTCGTACTATCGTATATGGTCGGCATGCCGCAATAATCCCGCCGGCAACATCGGGAATGCGGGGCTGATCACCGCCCCATGATCAGGGTGACGCTCAGCATCGCTACCGAAGAAATAAGGGTCATTCCTGGATGGCAACTTATTATGAGATCTGTTCAGATATCCGGTCGGTACCGAATCCTCCAGAAGGCAGGAAAATATTTACACTGTAGATACTTAATGATTTTTTTATTCCTGTCAAGGGTTTTAACCATTCAAAATACGTTTTAATTGCGGGGCAAACGTTGCAATCATCGGCTTTTTCCAAAATTCTCACGCCAAGTCCCTCAAGGTCCCCAAAAGATGCTTCATATCATCCGGAAGGTCCGCGGAAAATTCCACATAATTTCCGGTGTCGGGATGGGTAAATCCGAGACGGTCCGCATGAAGCATCTGCCTCTCAACGAGGGGTAATTTCCCCGCTTTATAAAGCGGGTGGCGTTTCCACCAATCCCTGCCGCGTCCGTAAACGGCGTCCCCAACAACCGCATGCCCCATATGTGACAGATGCACGCGAATCTGATGCGTTCTTCCCGTCCTCAAACGGATCGACAGGAGCGTAAATTCCCCATTGAATTCCTCAAGCGCTTCCCATTGCGTCAATGCCGCCCTGCCCTTGTTCCCGGACACCGACATTTCTTTTCTTTTTTTTGGGTGCCGCGCAATGGGCAGATCGATATGGCCCCGCATCCGGGGCATTTGCCCATGCACCAGGGCCTGGTAGCACTTTTTGACGGTCCGCGACTTAAACTGTCCGGAAAGGGAGGCGTGGACCCTGTCGTTTTTGGCTATCACCAGGAGGCCGGATGTATCTTTATCCAGCCGGTGAACGATTCCTGGCCGAAGTTCACCGCCGATCCCCGAAAACCCGCTGCAATGCATGAGAAGACCATGCACCAGGGTCCCTTTGGGATGACCCGGCGCCGGATGAACCACAATTCCGGCGGGTTTGTTGACAACAATGAGACCGGGGTCTTCGTGGATGATGTCAAAATCCACCGCTTCAGGTTCCAGATCCGTTCGGGTAGGAGGAGGGATGGAAAGGGAGACGACGTCGCCCGTCTTCAGTCGATATCCCGGTTTTGCGGCAGCGTTGTTGACCCTTACATTCCCGCTCTTGATGAGCGCCTTAATTCTCGATCGCGATAACGTCGTTTCGCATTCGGCCAGAAACACATCCAGCCGAGTTTCCATTGCTTCATGGGGGACTTTATAAGAGACCCTCTTAGGTCCTTGTTCCACAGCTAATCAACTAATTAAGAAAAGATCTTATCCAGGTCCTTTTTGACCTGCTCTTCATTGACATCCTCGGCAAGGGAGATTTCTCTTATCAAGAGGTTTCTCGCGGTATCCAGCCTTTTGCGCTCGCGAAAGGACAGTTCTTTTTCGAGCTTCAGTATGAGGAGGTCGCGA
>JAFDKD010000166.1 GCA_019307165.1 Deltaproteobacteria bacterium
GAGGCCGACCACGCCAAACTCTATGGCTATTTTCCGTGTGTATTCATATATGGTGTCCAGATGCTTTTCCGGAGGGCTGATGGGGGGTATGACGCAGGCCGAATCCCCGGAATGGACGCCTGCCAACTCGATATGCTCCATGACGGCAGGGACGAATGCATCGGTCCCGTCGGAGATGGCGTCGGCTTCCGCCTCGATGGCGTTTTCGAGAAATTTATCCACAAGAATGGGCCGGTCCGGGGAAACGCCTACGGCCGCCGCCACGTATCGCTTGAGCATCTCCTCGTCGTGAATCACCTCCATGGCGCGCCCGCCCAGCACGTAAGAAGGCCTTACCATGAGCGGGTACCCGATTTTTCCGGCCACCGCAAGCGCCTCGTCCAGGGTACTGGCCATGCCTGATTCCGGCTGGGGAATGCCCAGTTTTTGCATGCGCCGGCGGAACCTGTCCCGGTCTTCCGCCAGATCGATGGTGTCGGGTGACGTGCCGATTATACGGACGCCGGCCGCCTCCAACTCATTAGCGATGTTGAGCGGCGTCTGTCCCCCGAACTGGACGATAACGCCCTCCGGTTTTTCCTTTTCGTAAATGCTGAGGATATCCTCCACGGTCAGGGGCTCGAAGTAAAGCTTGTCGGAGGTGTCGTAATCGGTGGACACCGTTTCCGGGTTGCAGTTGACCATGATGGACTCGAACCCTTCGTCCCTGAGCGCAAAGGCCGCGTGCACGCAGCAGTAGTCGAACTCGATGCCCTGCCCGATGCGGTTGGGACCGCCTCCCAGGACCATGATCTTGCGATTCTCGCTTGTGGCCACCTGGTCGGGGGCGTTGTAGGTGGAAAAATAGTAGGCAGCATTTTCCACGCCGCTGACGGGCACTGGCTCCCAGGCTTCCACCACGCCCGCTGAAATCCGGGACTCCCGGACGGCCTTTTCAGGGATGCCGAGCAGTTTGGACAGGTAGCAGTCGGAAAAGCCGTCTTTCTTGGCCTGCCGAAGCAGATCGTCCGGCAGTTCTCCCCCGGCATGGGCCAGGATCTTTTCTTCCAGGTCCACGAGTTCCTTCATCTGCTCGATAAACCACGGCTTGATGTGGGTCTTTTCATACAGCGCCTGGATGTCGGCCCCCTTCCGGAGCGCCTCGTACATGATGAACTGCCGTTCGCTCGTGGGTTCTGCCAGTTGTTCCCAAAGCTCCTCCAGGGTCTTGTCGTGGAAATCCTTTGCAAAGCCGAGCCCGTAGCGACCGTTTTCCAGGGAACGGATGGCTTTTTGAAGGGCCTCCTTGTAATTCTTCCCGATACTCATGACCTCTCCGACGGCGCGCATCTGCGTGCCCAACTTGTCTTCCACGCCCGGGAATTTTTCAAATCCCCACCGTGCGAATTTCACCACCACGTATTCGCCCCATGGGGTGTACTTTTCCAGCGTGCCTTCCCGCCAGTACGGAATTTCGTCCAGGGTCAGCCCGCCGGCAAGCAGGGAGGAGACAAGGGCGATGGGAAATCCCGTGGCCTTGGAGGCAAGGGCCGACGATCGGGAGGTCCTGGGGTTGATTTCGATCACCACCACCTTGCCCGTTTTGGGGTCATGGGCGAACTGAATGTTGGTGCCGCCGATGACCTGGATGGCCTCCACGATGTCATAGGAGTATTTCTGAAGCCGTTTCTGGAGTTCGGGATCGATGGTCAGCATGGGAGCCGTGCAAAAGGAATCGCCGGTGTGCACGCCCATGGCGTCCACATTTTCGATGAAGCAGACCGTGATCATCTGATTTTTCGCGTCCCGCACCACCTCCAGTTCCAGTTCCTCCCACCCGATAACGGACTCCTCCACCAGGATCTGATTTACCAGACTTGCAGCCAGCCCCCTGCTCGCGATGGTCCTCAACTCCTCCACGTTGTACACGTGCCCTCCGCCGGTGCCCCCCATGGTATAGGCCGGGCGAATGACAACGGGATATCCCAGGCGCTCCGCAACCGCTTCCGCCTCTTCAACGCTGAATGCCGGGTCGCTTTTCGGCATTTCGATGCCGAGCCGGTTCATGGTCTCCTTGAACACGATCCGGTCTTCACCGCGCTCGATGGCGTCCACCTGCACACCGATGACCCGTACCCCGTGTTTTTCAAGGACCCCGGTCCTAGCCAGTTCCGAACTCAGGTTAAGGCCGCTTTGCCCGCCGAGGTTGGGGAGGAGAGCGTCAGGCTTTTCTTTTTCGATGATTTCGGTCATTGTCTGCAGGTTGAGGGGCTCGATGTAGATGGCGTCGGCCGTCTCCGGATCGGTCATAATGGTGGCCGGATTGGAGTTGACGAGCACGATCTCGTAACCGAGTTTCCTGAGCGCCTTGCACGCCTGGGTGCCGGAATAGTCGAACTCGCAGGCCTGCCCGATCACGATAGGTCCTGAACCAATAATCATCACTTTTTGGATGTCCTTGCGTTTTGGCATGAAAAGCCCCTTTCAATTTTTTAAAGTTATATTTCAGCGATCTTTTTAGTCAAACCGATATTAGAGATGCCTTCATTTGGTGTCAACCAAAATGGTGGTTTTGCCGGCGATAACCCCATATGACTACATGGAATAATCATAAAAGAAAAGGATTATGAAAAATTTAAAGTGAATAATATCAAAAGAAATAAAAAAACTATTAATAAATTATAAATTGAATTTTTGGAAAAGGCATGATAGACAAATGAAGTTAAACTCCTGTGTAGTGCCGATTACGCCTGAAAATTTTGATGTTAGGATGATTTCGGGGCCCCAACCCACGCGCCAATCGTTATGAAACAGGAGATTGCCCGTCTTTTTGACCCATTGAGGCCTCATTGGGGAAGAAGACAACGTGTTAAAAAACGTCCTTTGGGGAAAACAGGAAACACAGATCGGAAGGGTGGATAAATAGATAATGTTTTTCAAATCATTTTTAACGGAAAGCTCCAGGAAAAAATTATTGATAGCCTTTACGCTGTCATCGATCCTCCCCTTGTTGATCATGATCGCCATCATTTTTCACTTTGTCCTTCCCCAGTTGAATTCGGTTCAGATAAAGGCATTGAACGATGTTTTTTCGATTGGCGTTCTCGCCATGATATGCCTGTTGGTCGCGGGCCTTTTTTTTCTGTTCAGCGTCATACGGGCGCTGGAAGACCTGACAAGCGAGATTGCGACAAAAACCAGACAGATGGTTACAAAGGAAAGTCTGCATATCAAAAACGAAATGGTCTCCCTGCACAACATCTTCGACCGGTTGTACAAAGATCTTGAGGATAAAGTAAAAAAATTGGATAAAAGTTCTAGAGATTTAATACAATTAAACATTAAACTTTCAAAAGATGCCATAACGGACGAGTTGACCTCACTATATAACCGAAGATTTTTTTATGTCAGGCTCGCGGAAGATATCGCCCGGTTGGAGGAATATAATCCTGAACTTACTGTGATGATGCTCGACATCGACAACTTTAAATATTTCAATGAAAAATACGGGCACCAGACCGGCGACAAAATCCTGAAGGACATCAGTCAGGTATTTCGTGATGTGGCCAGGAAATCCGACAGCTGTTTTCGTTACGGCGGCGATGAATTCGCGGTCATACTGCCCTCATGCGACGCAAAATGCGCAGAAGTACTCGCCGGAAAGCTGATCAAGACGGTGTCGGATACGTCATTTGAAAATGACAATGGAAATGTGTTCGAGCAGGTCACCGTCAGCTGCGGGATCGCTGAATACCGAGTGGGCAAGAGTGCCGAGGACTTTGTGGAAGAAGTGGACCAGTGGCTGCACACAGCCAAGGCGGCCGGGAAAAACCGGGTTGAACTGGCCGTGCAAAGCGCTTGACGGCGGATCATGGCGACGGACATAGGCTTTGACACCCATCCCCAAAACCCTCTATAAATAGTAAGAACTGCACGCCAAATATTGCCTGCCATCCATCTGCGGAGGAAAGGACATGAGCACTCCTAAACATTTTATCGTATGGATCGTGGTCGGTTTTCTTGCTTTGTGCCTTTTGGGCTGTGCTGCGCAACAGCCCGCCCCGAAGCCGCAAGCCTTACTTGGTTTTGATGAAGCCATCCAATATCTCAGCAACGATCTGCTGAACCAGTTGAAAAAGGGATCCGGCCGGGAGATCATCGTCATTGATCCCTTTGTGGATATCGACTCGGGACAGCAACTGAAGATCAATGAGACCATCGGCGTTAAAATCTCGGAGACCTTCAAGGCCCGGTATGACGTCAGGGAATTGACGCCGGAGAATTTCGAGTCGGCCGATTATGTGCTCAACGGGATCATTTCCTATGAAAAAAACAAAGCGGCGCCTTCGGGAAAGGCATATCGCATTTATGCATCCATATTCGGGGATGAGAGCGGCAAGGTCGAATCCGCCGCCGACGTCTGGGTGTCGGCCGTGGAATACGCGCCTGCGGATATATATGCCGACAGCCCCGTCTATCTGCGAGAGAAGGACCTTGAAAGCAAGATAACGGCCGCCAAGACCCGTCCCGGCGATCAGGTGCCCCAAGCCTATGTCCGGTTTCTGGTGACCAAAGCGCTCATCGCCTATGGGGACAAGTTGTATGGGGACGGCCAGTTTGAAGAGGCGCTCGAGCCTTACACCATGGCCGAGCAGAGGGAAGACGGCAAGACTTTGAAAGTTTACGCGGGCCTGTACAACATCCACCGCAGGCTCGGAAACATAGTGGCGGCCGAAAAGGCATTCGGCCGACTCGTGGCCGTTTCCGTTGAAGAATATAAGCGAATCGACGTAAAGCTCCTGTTCCAGGTCAACACGGCCACATTTATTCAAGACAGCAAACTAACATCGCAATACTACATCTGGCTCAGGCAGATCGCCCGGTACATTGCCGACAGTCCCTATTGCATCAACATTGTGGGCCACAGCAGTCGCAGCGGGGCTGAGCAATACAATGAGAAACTGTCTGAGAGACGCGCCCGGGCGGTCCAGGAGATCATGGCCAAGACCGACGCGGATATACTTAAGCGCTCGGGCGCAAAGGGAATGGGTTTTCGTCAGAATATCGTGGGGACGGGCGCCGATGACGAAAGCGATGCCATCGATCGCCGGGTGGAATTCGTTGTGGTCGACTGCAATACCCTGCCCGCCGGCAAGTAAAGCGTACGGGCCCATTGGACCCGGCTTCGGGGTTGCCCCCATAGGGTGCCGGGCAGATAGGTCGAGGTTAAGGCTGAGGTTGAGAAACAAAGAGAATGTTTTCGGATGAAAAACGGGCATTTCTGGCCGAAAACTACCAGTCGTTTTCGTCGCGATATAGATCGATCCGACGATCCCGTTCCTCCTCTACGGCAGGGAGATCCAGAATCGTGATTGTGCCGTGGGAGTACTCTATCAGCCCGTTGCGCCGCCACTTCTGCAAAATCCGGTTGACCCATTCCCTCCTCGCCCCCACCATTGTGGCAAGATCCGCCTGGGTCATGGCCAGTACCAGTTCGTAGCGCCTGCCGGCCTCTATCTCCTTTCCCATTACTTCATTGTAATGAAGCAGCATGTGCAGCAGACGACCGGCCGTGTCATACTGGGCGATGGCCTCCGCGTAATCGGTCGTCCATCGCAGCTTGCCCACCAACAGTCTGATCATTCCCATAGCCAGATCGGGCATCTCCCGCAGGTGACCCAGAAACGTCGGTTGAGACATCTCCAGCAGTGTCGTCTCCTCAACGGTTTGGGCCGTGGCGGAGCGGGGCAGTCCGTCGATGGCCGCAAACTCGCCGATGGTGTCGTACGTGGTGAATATGCGAATGGATGTCTCGTTGCCCGCGGGGCTTATGCTCAAGATGCGGACCTTCCCCTTCATGACCACGTACAGCACGCTGCTGTCGTCCCCCTGGTGGAAAACGGTCTCTCGTTTCTTGTATTTCCTCGCCTGAAAACTGCCGGCCAGGACCTCAAGATCGGCCCTCGACAATTGATCGAAAAGCGCCACCTTTTCCAGAAAGGCCACGCGCTTCTCCAGGATCTCCGTTTGACTGACTACCGGGTTCATCTGCCTCCCCCGGGGGCCCTCGCCCCCTGAAAAAATGTTTCAGGATTCAGGGACTATATCACCGGGTTTGGATCTGACCAACCCTATTTTCATTTTCACTCGGCGGTGAAAATATTTGAAAAAACCCTCAATTTGTGAACCGGCGCACACATCACATGTCTTCCGCGATGCAGACAGGACATTTGAAACGGTTAAAATGGGTCCTAAATAAGGCGCTTGCTCCATGAAAAACCCTTTAACAAGGAGGAAAAGCCATGAAAGATCCTGCCACGAAAAACACGCGCGTACTGGGGATCGACAAAGATGGTGCGTTCCTTCCTGTGATTCAGCGGATGATGGAGGCGCGATGCCCTGAATGCGCCTTCGAAACGGTCGCTGACACCGGGAGCGCCGCTCAACTCATTCTGCAGACCACCTACGACCTGCTGGTCGTGGACACGCGGGACGATTCCGATCACGCCCTGCTGGAACTGGCCTCGACCCGCGGCCTGCCGGTGCTGGCCGTTTGCAGCCACCGGACCCGCCCCGAGACCCTTCGCTATTTCTGCACCCCCGCGGTTCGGGCGTTCATTTCCAAAGACCGGCATAAGGAAGCCGTTGAGGCCATTGAACGCATACTGTC
>JAFDKD010000167.1 GCA_019307165.1 Deltaproteobacteria bacterium
CTATTCCCCACTGATTTTCAACATCAGTATATTCTTCCCGTTCTCATACCGGTAATCCACGCGCCTGCATCTGGCCTTGATCAGTTTGATCCCGATATCATCCTCTGCAACACCCTCCTCAAGAGGATTACGCGGTGCTCCGCCGCCGGCGCAGACCAGCTCAACACTCCCGTCTTTTTCGGAATAGGAGAGGCTGATCCGGATATCGGAAAAATCCTGCTGCAGGCATAAAACCTCTTCCGCCATATGCAGCACATAACCGGTGACCTTCCTCGGCAGCGTATGCTTGTCGCAGAATGCCTCCATATCAGCCTGCATCGCGTACAGGTCATAATCCCTGCTGGTGATCCGGTAATGAAAACTGCGTATCCGGTTAATGAATGCTTTTGTTTTTTCTTTTTGCGGATGGTTGAATATCTGCTGAGGGGTTCCTTCTTCATAGATCAGCCCTTCATCCATATAAAAGACGCGGCTCGACAGGTTGCGGGCAAATTCCATCTCGTGTGTTACGATCACCATGGTCATGCCTTCCCTGGCCAGGCGGCGGATCACGGCAAGCACTTCGCTGACCATGGTCGGGTCGAGCGCGGAAGTCGGTTCATCAAAGAGCAGGATCTCAGGCTCCATGGCCATGCAGCGGGCAATGGCCACCCGCTGTTTCTGCCCGCCGGAAAGTTCATCCGGGAAGGAGTGCGCCTTTTCGGCAAGGCCCACCAGTTTAAGCAGTTCGATGGCCATTTGGTCGGCTTCGGCCCTTTTCTTTCCAAGCAGTTTGACCGGCCCCAGCGTGAGGTTGTCTATTACGGAAAGGTGGGCGTAGAGATTAAACGACTGAAAGACCATCCCCATTTTCCGGCGGACTTTCGGAACACTCGTGCCTTTATCCAGCAGAGGGATGCCGTCGATGTGAATGGTGCCGCCGGTCGGGGTATCCAGGAGGTTGAGGCAGCGGAGAAAGGTGCTTTTCCCGGTTCCCGAAGGACCGATGATGGAAATGATCTCTCCTTTTTTGATATCCACGCTGATATCTTTAAGGACCACCAGGTCCCCGAAATGTTTCGAAAGATTTTTGACCTGTATCACCTGCCTGCCTCCAGCTCTTTAATCATGCGTTTTCTTTTCGGAGCCACCGAAATCTCAATATAGCCCAGGGCCCGTGTCAGCAGCCACGCGATCATCAAATAGATGACGGCCGCCATGATCAGCGGGAAAAAGGCGTCGAACGTGCGGCTGCGGATGATATCACTGGCTTTGGTCAGATCCTGCACGGCTACATAACCGACAATGGAGGTCATCTTGACCAGGGAAATAAATTCTCCTTTGTAAACAGGAAGGAGGTGGCGCAAAGCCTGGGGGGCGATAATATGGATAAATGTCTGGATTTTGGTAAAGCCACACGCGATGCCTGCCTCCTTCTGCCCTTTGTCGATGCTTTGGATGGAGGTCCGGAACATCTCAGATACATAAGCGCCGAAGTTCAGGCCGAACGCTAAAATGGAAACCAATACCGGATTGATGTTTACCGAAGCGAAGACGATATAGTAGATGATCATCAGCAATACCAGCATGGGGGTTCCCCGCAGAAGGGAGATGTACAGGCGGGCAGTCACGGAAAGGATTTTCCGGCTCGACATATTCATAAAGCAGATCAGCCCGCCGAGCATGGTGCCCAGGCCGGCTGCAAAAATGGAGATGATAATGGTGACCAGCAACCCGTCAAGGATCAGCTGGTACCTTTTTTCCAAAATAATATTGCTGTAAAAGCTGTCGGACACCCTTTTCAGGAAGGGTTTCCGGGAGGCAGGGCCTCCCGCCGCACCGGCGACCGACGGGTCCATGGCATCCTTGCGGGCGATCAGGCTCACGCCGGATTCGAAATACGGATCGGCGAAATCGATCATCTTACTCCGTTCCTCGGTGATGAACATGGAGGCGGTGATGATGTCGATCTTATTGGTGGAGATGGAGGCGATGAGGCTGCCGAACTGCAGGGGCACCGGGACATACTCGCGGCCGGTATAGGCGGCGAAGCGTGACGAGAGCTCGATGTCGAATCCGATGAGCCGGCCGTCGCGGACCAATCCAAAGGGCATGCCCAGGTCGTTTACCACCCCGGCGCGCAGGACGCCATTGGTTTTGGTGCTTTCAATCACAGGCATGTCCATGATGCCCTTTTCCATCCAGCGGGTGACCATATCCTGATACACGCCGTTCGAGCGGATCTCCTTCAGGAAGGCGTTGAATTGCTGGCGGAGCGTGTCGTTGTCGCGGTTGAAACCGGCGCTGATCGGAACGCTGAAGACATCCCTGGCCAGTATGCCCAGATCGGGATTCACCTTCAGCATTTCGGGCACGGAAGCCTGATCGTAATAGGCGACATCGATCTTGCCCGAGTCGAGAGCAATGAGCAGGTCGGAAAGGCTCTGGTAATGCAGGATTTTGGCTTTAGGGTAAGTGCGCGTGGCATAGGTGTCATGCACCGAGCCCAGCAGCACGCCGATGGTTTTATCGTTGATGTCATCAACGGTTTTCATTTTCCTGCCCGCCAAGCTCGCGGGTGCCGGGGCATTCCCCTTGACCACGGCAGCGATGCCGCTGGGGTAGTAGCTTTCGGAGAAGAGTACTTTTTTTGCCCTCTCTTCGGTGATCGACAGTCCGGCGCCGATCATGTCGACCTTGCCGGAGATGAGTGCCGGGAGCATCGCCCCGAATTCCATATCCGTGATCTCGATCCTTTTGCCCAGTTTCAAGGCCACCCGGGCGGCAAATTCCACGTCGAACCCCACGATGTTCCGGTTGGCATCGTGGAACGACATGGGTTCGGTGACCGCCGCTGTTCCGAATCTCAGTATCCCGTTACCGCCCGACAGGTCGATCCCGGGCATGGGTGCGGGCGCTCCTTTGACGGGGAACCAGCGCTTCATCATATCGTCATAGGCGCCGTTGGATTTCAGCGCCGCGAGGGTCTCGTCGATGGCTGTTTTGAGAGGGATATTGTCGATCTGCACGGCAAATCCGTAGTTGTCACCCTGCAGCAGCTCGGGCAAAACGATGAGCCCTTCGTTTTTGGCCGCTATGTTTTTCAGGATCGGCTCATCGTAAACCGCGGCGTCAGCCTTGCCTCCCAGAACGGCCAGGGCACAATCGAGGACACTGTTGTAATACTCGATTTTGGCATCCGGAAACCGGCGGTAAACAAACTGGTCGGCAACCGTTCCGGTTGGAACGGCGAAAGTCTTCCCTCCCGCCAGCATGGCGAGGTTTGTGATGCCGGTTTCCTTATTGCCGCATCCGATCAGTGACCAGATGGCAATAAAGGCGAGTAAACATAGGTTGTTTTTCATCGGTGTCCCTTGAAAAGGCGAGATAGGTTTGCCCGGCGGACAGCACCGCTTCCTGCCTGATATCCGTGCAATAAAAGAGCCCCCGGACGGATACGGAGATCGGCCGGAGGCTGAATGATTTCCCCCTTCCGGAGACATGAGACCATGCCATCCTTCAGCAAGATTGGGGTTGTTTTGAAAGGTTTACTTAAATTATACAAAATGAATAAAATTAACCTGATTAGAGACCAAAGAAGGAGGGATGTCAAGCTGAATCGGGGCTACAACATGCAGGGGGTGGGTAAAGTTGGCGAGAGCCTTTGATTTCCCATTTAAAGAAAACATTTGACCGCACCGAGTTACGAATCATATCATGAGTGCCTTAAGTTTGCGTGCCCTGAATTATTTTTGGAGGATGCCATGCCGTTGACATTGCGCCAGATTTGCCTGGTTGCCAAAGACCTTGAACCGGCCATCGACGACCTCACAAGCGTTTTGGGAATAGAGGCCTGTTATGCGGACCCGGACGTGGTCGTCTTTGGCCTGAAAAACACACTGCTTGCGGTGGGTACGAATTTCATCGAAGTAGTCTCGCCCATTGAAGAGGGGACGGCGGCCGGGCGGTACCTGAAACGCCGCAACGGCGACGGCGGGTACATGATCATCACCCAGACGGACGGCAGGGAGACGCAGGAGGCCTGCCGCATCAGGGCGGCGAGCATGGACATTCGGGTGGCCTGGGAACTCCCCCACGATACCGGCAGGTATATGCAGCTGCACCCGGCCGATACGGGCGGCAGCTTCTTTGAAATCGACTGGGATGAAAACAACGATCCCGTGGGCAACTGGCCTCCGGCCGGCGGAAGCGGCTGGGAGAAATTCGTTAAGACGGATGTTGTATCGGCCATTGTTGCCGCTGAGCTTCAGTCTCCCGATCCAACCGCCCTGGCCCGGCGATGGAGTGCCGTCACCGACATTCCCCTCGGGCGGGATTTGGAAGACCGACCCGTCATAAACCTGGAAAATGCGACCATCCGCTTCGTGGAAGACGGCGATGGGCGCGGCGAAGGTCTGGGCGGGATCGATATCCTGGCAACCGACCCCGAAAGGCTGCTCAAGGCCGCGGACGCCGGGGGATTCAGGACCTCGGAAATGCAGGTCGTCATTTGCGGGTTGCGGTTCAATATTATTTAGGCGGAAGAATGATTTGCTGGGGGGAGCCATGAACGACGATCTGAACGTGACAATCCTGGGCATCGTGGGCACGCCCATAAAGCAGGGCAACTGCCAATATCTGCTCGAGCAGGCATTACAGGTGGCCGAATCGGTCGGCCCGGTCAAGACTGAGCTTGTGCACCTCAAGGACTATCGGATCGAGTACTGTATGGGTTGCGAAGGGTGTCTTCGCCGCGTTCACAAGCTGCAGCAGAAAGTTGGATTCGATAAGATCCCGGTCCCGGTGAAAGGGTATAATTGCAGTATCAAGGACGACATGGAGATACTTCATCAGAAAATGCTGGACGCCGACGGCATCATCCTGGCCGCGCCCGTATACATCGCCAGCATGCCCGGCCAGATGAAGACCTTCATTGATCGCTGCCGCACGTTCGTGCACGATTACAGGCTTCGCGGCAAGGTCGCCGCGGCGCTGACCGTCGGTTTCTTCAGGAATGCCGGGGAGGACACCACCCTCCAGGCCCTGACCCTGTCTCTGCTGGCCATCGGGCTTTCCGTTGTGACATTCGGCGCATCAGCGGTTTCCACCAGGGAGGGACTGGGCATTCCCATCCGGGAGACGAGGTTCGCGGTAAAGGAGGACCTTGCGGGGATGATCGCCATGCAGGCGGCGGCCGGGCAGGTAGCTCAGGCGGCCCTGCAGATGAAGGCCGGGGCGCGCGCCCTGGAAGAGGCGGGGCTCAGGATCAAATCCCGAGGTTGGGCGCTGGTTCCGGGGCATTGATTCTTTACAGATATGAAGGGAGGATGATCATGAAGAAAATTTTCGGCATCTGCGGCGTTTTCCTGTTGGTAACCATCTTTGTCGGTACGACCTGTTGGGGATTGGATGAAATCGTTGAAAAGAAGCCCTTTTTCCTGATGGAATTTCTGCTTGTCAGCGGAGAAAAGATTTCTCCGGTAAACATCGGATACGAGACCTACGGCACATTGGCCCCCTCAAAAGACAATGTCATACTCATTTGCCATTATTATTCGGGTAACTCTCACGCCGCCGGCAAGTATTCCCCCGGGGACAAGGCCCCTGGTTACTGGGATGCCATCATCGGACCCGGTAAGCCCCTGGATACGGACAAGTATTTTATTGTAAGCTCAGACACTTTGTGCAACATGAACCCAAAGAATCCCCTGGTGATCACAACGGGACCCGCCTCTTTGAATCCCAAGACCGGCAAACCCTACGGCATGTCTTTCCCGCTCGTCACCATTCGGGATTTCATCAATCTGCAATACAAGCTGCTGACCTATCTTGGCGTGAAGAAATTGGTGGCCGTCACGGGCGCCTCCATGGGAGGAATTCAGTCCTTTGAATGGGCCGTGGCCTATCCCGATTTCGTGGAAAGGGTCATCCCGATCATTGCCACGCCCAAACGCCATGCCTGGCTGGTGGGATGGCTTAAACTGTGGGGAGACCCCATCAAACTGGACCCGAAATGGAACAACGGGGATTATTATGGCGGCGAAGCGCCCACCGACGGCATGACCTATTCGTTGATGCTGATCACGTTGAGCGCCTTCTGGTCTCCCTGGGCCGACGGGAGTTTCGGCAGCAAATGGGCCGACCCGTCCATGGATCCGTATGCGTCCATGGATAACCAATTTCTGGTGGAGGCGGCCCTTTACAAGCGGGGTTTGGGAAGGGTCAAAACCGCGGATGCCAACTCCATGCTTTATCTCAATAAGGCGTGTACCCTTTTTGATATCGGCCACGGGTTCGATTCCTACGAAGCGGCCCTGAAAACCATCAAGGCAAAGGTGCTGATGATCGGCGTGGATACGGACGTCCTCTTCACGGACCTCGCGGTCAAGCAGGATGTGGAGGAATTAAAGAAGGCGGGGGTCGATGCAGAACTCTTTATGATTAAGAGTCCCTTGGGTCATATTGGCGGGGTCGTCCATATTGGCCAGGCCTCCGACGCCATAAAGGCATTCCTGGCGGAATAATTTGCCTACGCGGTTTCGCAGGGCTACGTCGGGTTCAGTCACACCTAAACCCTCCACCTCTGGTGCCGTCCTACGCCAAGGCTTCCGTCTTCGCCTATCGGCTACGCCGTGACAAGACGCCGTGACAAGTCGGCCCGACAGGG
>JAFDKD010000868.1 GCA_019307165.1 Deltaproteobacteria bacterium
TTCAAGTATGTGGTGGAAAAATACGGGGGTGGTGATTATGTCGCCCAGATTATTACCTACGGGAAACTCAAAACGCGGGCCGTTATCCGGGACGTCGGGCGCGCTCTGGGTATTCCCTTGAGCGAAGTCGATGCCATTGCCAAAATGGTGCCGGACGTGCTGAATATCAGCCTGGATGGCGCCCTCAAACAGGAAAGGCGTCTCCGGGAACTGGTGGATCAGAAGCCGGAAGTGAAAGATCTCATCAATATCTGCCGCGTCCTGGAAGGACTCCCCCGGCATGCTTCCACCCATGCCGCCGGTGTCGTCATTTCCGACAAACCCCTGGTGGCGTATCTTCCTTTGTATAAGGGTAAAAACGACGAAGTCGTCACACAGTTCGATATGAAAAAGGTGGAGAAGATCGGTCTGGTCAAATTCGATTTTCTCGGCCTTCGAAATCTGACGGTCATTGCCGATACGTTGAATTTGATTGCCAGACAGGGGAAAACCCCGCCGGATATCGAGAATCTCGATCTGGATGACCGAGACACTTATGCATTGCTCGCTTCAGGTGATACCACCGGTGTTTTTCAGCTTGAAAGCTCGGGCATGAAAGATCTGCTGATCCGATTGAAACCGGAATGCTTTGATGACATTATTGCCCTGGTTGCCCTGTATCGTCCCGGTCCCATGGAAAGCGGCATGATTGATGATTACGTGGACAGAAAGCATGGCAAGAAAAAGGTCTTTTATTTCGTACCGGAACTGGAGCCGATTCTGAAAGAGACGTACGGGGTTATCGTATATCAGGAGCAGGTCATGAAAGTTGCCGGCGAACTGGCCCGGTATTCCATGGCCGAGGCCGATGACCTCCGAAAGGCGATGGGCAAGAAGATACCCGCGATCATGGCAAAGCAAAGTGTGCGCTTTATGCACGGCGCCACGGAAAACGGCATCTCTTCCAAAGAAGCGAAAAAAATATTTGACCTGATTGAGAAATTCGGCGGGTACGGTTTCAATAAGTCTCACAGCGCTGCGTATGCTTTAATCGCCTATCAGACCGCTTTTTTGAAGGCGTATTTTCCGGTGGAGTTCATGGCATCTCTGCTGACCAGTGAAATGCATTCGATTGACGGGGTGGTGAAGTATATTGCCGAATGCCGGGATCATCATATTTCCGTGCTTCCGCCGGATATCAACGCCAGCGAAAAGAAATTCACCGTTTCCGATGAAAACATACGGTTCGGGCTGGTGGCGGTGAAGAATGTCGGGGAGGCGGCGATTGAAGCGATCGTCGCGGAAAGAGAGGGGGGACGGTTTTCTTCGTTGATGGCGTTTTGTGAACGCGTGGATCTCAGGAAAGTCAACAAACGGGTTGTGGAAAGCCTGATTAAATGCGGCGCTTTCGATTCCACCGGTGCCAAGCGTTCTCAGATGACGGCCTCTCTGGAAGATATCCTGGATTATGGGCAACGCGTGCAAAAAGAGCGAAATGATCCCCAGATGGGATTGTTCGATACCGGAGACCAAAAGCAGACGATCAACGCGCCTGATTTTCCGGCCATCGGTGAATGGGATGAAAAGCAGCTTCTGGCATTTGAAAAAGAGTCCCTCGGTTTTTATATTTCAGGTCATCCCCTCAATCAGTATGAAGCGGTCTTGGCCCAATTTACCAATGCGAATGCCATATCGATAAAAGAGATGAAGGATGGAGCGGCCGTTCGGATCGGCGGTGTGGTCGGCAGCACCAAGGTCATCAAGACCCGGCGGGGGGATCTGATGGCTTTCGTGATGCTGGAAGACACGCATGGGTCGATTGAAGTCGTTGTTTTCGCTTCGGTGTACGCGACCGTCAACAGCCTCTTTATTGAGGACAAGCCTATTCTGGTCGAAGGTCTGCTGCAAAAGGATGAAAAATCCCTAAAGATTCTGGCCGATACCGTTATCCCCGTCGACAAGGCTGAAGAGACCTGGACCGCCAGCATCCATCTGGCTTTGGAGTCGAGTCACACGGACCGGACAACACTTCAGGAATTGCACCGGATTTTTAAAAGAAACCCCGGGAACTGCAAAGCCTTTATCCATTTGCGGAGTCCGGATAGGATTGAGACGGTTGTTGCGCTATCGGAGGGCCTTAAATTGAAAGCGGGACCGTCATTGAAACGGGAAATCCGTGATCTACTGGGTTATGATGCCGTCGAAACCTTCTGCAGCAAGGCCGGCACGGCTTCGAAGGGAAACGGCACCAGCGGAAATAACGGCTAC
>JAFDKD010000869.1 GCA_019307165.1 Deltaproteobacteria bacterium
CGTTCAGACAACATTCCCTTTCTTATTAAACTCACTTCTTTTTCCAAGCATCTTTTCAACTGCGAAAAATGCCTCCAACGGGCTTCTTCCCGCCGAAGGCATTATGCGAGGATCTTTTGAAAAGTCCCTTTCATCATCAGCCCCAACATTATAATATTGGAATATGCTTTGAGTTTAGACAAATTTATCTTAATTTGGCTACCATGAAATTACTGCGGCTGTCAAGATAAATCCGTCGCATTTTTACTTCTTTTTTTATATTTGTTTGGTTATTGTGGTTATTGAGTTATTGAATAGGGTCCGGTCTGTAATGTTATCCCTTGAAATATCCGATGTCGTTTTTCGATACATATGTACTGACTCTATAGCACGAAAATAGGTATAGGGTGTCAGGTCTCAACATTTGACAACTGGAAGTAAAGATGATCCGAACGGAAAACATTGAATTGGATTTATTCACATGGGACGTCCACTTCGCATCCAGTATCCCGGGGCCTGGTATCACATCACATCCCGAGGTAGTGAAAGAAAGGCCATCCTCAATAGTAAAGGAGATAGAGAGAGATTCCTTTCCTTTCTTGAATCATCCCATGAGCGCTATGGAGCCCTGATGCATGTCTATTGTTTGATGAAAAAAGCACTACCATCTTCTCCTTGAAACCCCAAGGTCCGATCTATCACAAACCCTTCATTGGGCCAAAGAGAAATGGATTGAGTTTAAGAAGGCGGACGTACGTAACATACCCGTCTTGAAAAAACTTAAGGGTGCTCCTTCTTTGGAGCAAATTGATCAAACGGTTGGCTCAATGATTATCCGAACAGACCCATTGCAATCGAAGATTTAAAAAGAAGATAAACCGAGCGAAGAACTTGAAAAAAAGATTGAAAGAGATTTTAAATGTGTTGAATGTTGAGGCCTGACACCTATGACGGAGCTTTATGAACTGGGGCATGTGGGCTATGTGACCTGGCTGATGGATGAAGGGCTTGTCAAAACGCCGCCGCACCTTCAATTCGTATTCGGCCCCATTGTGGGCTGGATGGAGCCCTCGGTCAAACACCTCGTCATGATGCATGAAGAGGCAGAGAACCGGCTCGGCAGGGGCAATTTCACCTGGTCCGTGGCCGCGGCCGGCAAATGGCAGATGCCCCTGGCCGCCGCGGCAATGGCCATGGGCGCCCCCAATATCCGGGTAGGTCTTGAAGATTCCCTGCGGGCCGGCCGGGGCAAGATGGCCCAGTCCAGCGGGGATCAGGTGAAAATGGCCGTGAACATCGCCAGGGAACTCAGCCTGGAACCGGCTACGCCTGACGAAGCCAGGGAAATTCTGGGGTTGGAGGTATAGATTTCGCAAGCCTACGGCAGGTTGAGGTTGAGGCTGAGAGTTTCTTTCCCGCTTTCTCAACCTCAGCCTTAACCTGAACCTTATTTTTTCCTATATATCGATTCCCCGCTGCCTGAGCCACTTGGGCATCAACTCCTCGTCCACCTTGCGGGCCACGGCCGACGCCTTGTCCATGAGAAACTCTCCCATGGATGGCGTGAGATTGATACTGCCGTAACTGCCGTCGAAAATGATGGCCTTGTCGGTCCCGGATTTTTCACAGGCCAATTCCAAGGCCTGCGCCAGATCTTGGGCAATGACGGCTCCGCTTGCCACCCGACGCGGCAGGCCACGGGCCACTTCCCGATCTGCGATGAAGGCCGGGTAGACCATGGCCAGACCGGCGAAGGCATCACGCCAGGTATGGTTCACCACCAGGGCCTTGACCGCGGGGTTCAGCGGATGGGCGTCTTTTGAACCGCCTACGTCCAGGTCCAGATGATCCGTAGGCGCCTCGAAGAGGTTGCCCGACGTCAGGCCGCCTGCGTGCAGGTACCATGGCCAGCGCCCTTCGTCCAATACGGCCACGCATTCGTCAATCTCGGCGAACAGACGCATCAGCTTGCCGTAACCCTTAAGGGTGTCGACATTGAGACGGCTGTTGAGTTGATGCAGGTCGTTGTCCGCATCCACGCCGGTCACCCCGGCCGGCGACGTGGCCAGACAGGCGGTAAACGCGTGTTTGTTCTGAACAAAGGGGGATTCGAAAATGGCCCGTGGCACCACGTTGCTGCTCCGGCTTCCGAAATTCATGTGATAGATGGACCGTGTTTCATACAGGGCGTAGCTCATGGCGAACGATTTGAGCGTCCTGTAAATGAGTCGGTGGAAGTAGACCTCGCGCGGATCATCGTAGTGTGGAGTCGGTGGAAGTAGACCTCGCGCGGATCATCGTAGTGTGCGTGAATAAACCAGTCCGCGTCGTAGACCCGGGCCAGGCCATACAATGTGCCGATCTCCGTCTCGATAGGGACGCCACGGTCAAAAGGCCAGGTGGCCTTGATCCGGCCTTCAAAATAATCGTCCAGTTTATAGTACGGGATCATTTCCCTGGCCTCGGTCAATCCACTGCCCACACAGAACCTGAGTCGAATATTTTCGCATCCGGTCCGCTCCAGGACCACATCCTTGACGGTGCGCAACATCTCCGCGTACGGCTCGCCGCCCAGGATGCTGAAGCCATGTTCGGAACAGAGGAGATTGACCGAATCCCCTGGCTTGATCATGGTCATGTCCACATGGGCCAATGACTGTTCGGCGGCTCGACGCACGGCTGAAAAATCGTCGCCTCGCAGGTAGATTTCTTCCGGCACGTCCGGAAAAAGACGATTCACCTCCACGGACACGATCCCGGGGAGTTCGGCGGCCCGAATGCGCGGAAGCGGCGGCCCCAGATCTGTCGATCTTCCGCGATGGAATACTCCGTATATCGACGAACCGCATCGTCGGGAATCTCCCAGATGCCGGCCAGGGCCGGATACCAGTTAAAGCCCTTCGGTGGGGTCAAATCCGCGCCCGAGGCCTGAAGCAGCCGCAACATCGGCGCCATGCACCACATGGAGCATGATGAACGGATACCGATCATGCGGGTGAGTTCCTGAGGCGTCCCGGCGCCCTTTAAAATGGCGGCAGCCACTTCCTTGGCCTGAGTCAACGTGCACAGGCAGATCGGCTCCTCCGGGTCCAGGTGCGCCTTGCTGCAGAGTGTTGCCAACGCCTTCTGGTCCACACTCAACGGATCGACGTGCAGAACCTTCGTCTCCTTGCGGGGAACGGTGGCGATGGCCCCTTCTCCGCAGGCATCGATACAGGTCAGGCAGGCCACGCATTTGTCGGCGTCCACGACGGCCTTTTTGTTTACCATCTCGATCGCCCCGGCCGGACAGATGTTTTCGCAGATCCGATCGCCGATGCATTTGGATTCATCAACGACAGCGCTCATGTAGACTTTCTTCATATCGGAATTCCTCCCGGTCTGGATTTATCTTTGAGCGTACCGAAACAAGGTCAAGCCATACCGTCGAAGCGCCGGTCCTCCCAGTGCATGTATCCCAGTATCGCTTTTACGGTCACGTCGCGCAGCACGCCCTGGGGCCAGGGGATGGTGCGGCGGTTGACGAAAAAGACATCGGTCAGATCGGTCCGCCGTTCAAGGACCAGGTCCCGCAGTGTCTTGCCGTTGAGGTGGGTCAGGCTCACGCCGTGCCCCACGCAGCCGAGGCTGTAAACCACATTTTTGTCCCCAAGGTATCCTAGGGCCGGGGCCATATCCAGGGGGACAGAAACCGGGCCGCCCCATTGATGGGTAAAACGGATGTCTCTCAGAGCCGGAAAGAGTTGGCGCACATCTTCCTGCAACCCTTCCAATGTCGGCGGATTCAG
>JAFDKD010000870.1 GCA_019307165.1 Deltaproteobacteria bacterium
GAAGGCCTTTTCACCGACCTGACCTTTCACGCGGTGGATGACGATCATTTCCTTCACGGGACGTTTAAGGCTATTGATTGGGATGAGCTGTTAGCCTAGTTTCCAGATTCAAAAAAACATTCCGCCGTGCTCGTGAACATGGTCCCCGATCCGTTTCATGCGGGCCATTTCGTCAGGATCCAGGGGCCCCAGTTCCAGGGTCCTCAGCGCTTCCCTCATTTCGGCCCGGTTTTTAGGGCCTGTGATACAGATATCCACATTGGAATTGGACAGAACAAAACGGTAGCAGTCGCCGGCAGTAGGCGGGGACTCGCCGGGCGGCATTTTTTTGGCGTTCATCAAATGCCCCCATCGGGTGGCCGTGTACGTGACCATTCCTGGGCGGGACGGCCCTTGCAAGTGTGAAAAAACCTCGTTTTCCGCACCCCTGTGGGCGGCGTTGTACCGGACGTGAAACAGGTCGAAAATGTCCGTCCGTGCAAGCTCCGGGAAAAGGGGCCGCTTGTGGCCGGACAGGGCCGGAAATCGATAGAGCCCCTTTTCCTTCATCTCAAGGGCCCTGTCCAGCATCCTTTGACTCGGGGGCTTGTTGTGCCACCCCAGAAGCAGTACATCGGCGGAGGTGATATTGAGGGTCTTCAGCGCCCTTTTTAAAAAAGCCTCCATCAGGACGGCCGATCGGGAATAGCTTTGAATCACGATGATCAACTCGTCCCGTTTCCCCTGAGCGCAGATGTTTTGAATGGCCTGGCGCATGCCGTTCTTGCGCATGGACCCCCAATAGAAATAGTTGCAGCCCCTTTCAAATGCTTCCTCAAAGGCGGCTGACCCGGCCCCGTAACTCGCGGCAACGCCAAGCCGACCGGCTTCAAGGTCGGTCCGTCCAAGGACAATCGGTGCGGTGAAATCCATACGCGTTCCTCATCGCTTTGATCGGGGAGTTCTAACACACCGTAAAGAAGCTGCCCGATAACCGCGAAATCCTTAAAAACTCCTCCCCCTAAGATGGGGGGTGCCGGAATAGAAGGATTTTATCCATTTATCTATTCCCCCTCCCCTAACCCCTCCCACGAGGGGAGGGGAATCATTGGCGGGACAGTTTCTAAAGACCCGTTTCGCACGAAAATTACAGGGCACTGGCACGTTTCCAGACGGAAACTACTTGACAAAGGCCCTATATAGCTTGCTCGCGCCGATCATGGCGGCGGCGTGATTGGCGGCGTCAAAGATATCCTGGTCGGTCCAACCCATCTCCCGCAACTTCTCCACATCCTTTTTATCAACAAGATCCGGGGCCTTGATCACTTTCAAGGCGAAAAGGAGCAGGGCCTTCTGGGAATCCTCCAGGGGGGCGTTTTCCGGATTGGCCTTGAGCGCTTCGAGATCGTCATCGGAAAAGCCCCCGGCCATTTTGAGAAGTCCCGCGTTGAGATTCACGCAAAAGGGGTAATCGAACTCGTTGGCGGCCAGGAACCGAATCATGGCCAGCAGGCCGATATCCAGCTTGTCGTGGGTCATGTAGTGGTGAATGATGCGGCTTTGCAGATGGGCGAGATCGGGGCTCGCGCTCATGAGAATGAGGGGGTCGGGAACGGGGATGCCTTTGGGAAATACCGAATAGGCCTCCGCCACTTTACCTGTCGCATCTTCCGGTTTTACGATGTCCAGTAGAAACATAGTGTCCTCCTTCGCTCTGGTTTTTCCTCCGGCCTGATCAAGTGAGGGCCGCATCATTCGCGTTCGGTTAATAATCGAATAAATTGCTTTCATTCCCCTATGTCGATAGTTCGTACAATGCCCGGGTCTCCGGGCTCATGGCAGCCATCCGTTCCCGGGCCTCTTCAGGAGATACGGCCTCGAGCGACCCGTCCATGTTCTGAACAACCACGCCGTTTTGCGTGAGCATGCGGTGGCGCGCCTTCCGTTCTTCCTTGTCCGGGGTGCAGACGATCTGACAGGAGCCGCACGTCTGTCTCAGCTTGGTCTTCATCAGGGGGTGGTAAAACCCGCCGCCGGAGTCGGGTCGCTGCCAGTAGGCCTTAGCTGCGGGCCGAAACACGTCCTTGAATTCGCCATCCTCCTCTGGAATGGGAAACCGGGCAGGTGTCCAGGTGGACCATTTGCCGGATGGGTGCAGGCCGGCAAACCCGCCGCAGACATACTCGCATCGTACATAGGCCCGGCGTTTGGCGTACGTGAACGGTTCATCTCCAAGGGTGATGTGCGTTTCTTCCTTGGGATCG
>JAFDKD010000871.1 GCA_019307165.1 Deltaproteobacteria bacterium
TACGAGCACGCCAAAAAACGGCAGGATTTCAGATCCGCGACCCCGCTTGTCTTCCCCCGCCAACAAACGGCGGGATCTTCGACCCGCAGCCCCCCAGCCGTCCCCGCACACCCCGCCTGTCGTCCCCGCATGAATTTGGCGGGGACCCAGTAATCATATCCAATCAAAACACAAATACTTTCATTCTGGATCTCTGGATTCCCCTTCGGCCGTGAGCTCAGGGCCGAACGGCCGCCAAATTCATGCGGGAATGACAGGTTGGTTTCCCGCGGTCGGGCGGGGGCATCTGACCTCCGATCCCTGCCATCCGCAATCCACCCTCCGTCCCTCCGGCCCTTTCAATCTTCAATGACTTGAAGCCTTCTGAACAGCCGCCGGGGCAGGTTGTCAAATTCCCCGTTACTCATGAAAAGAACCACATCGCCGGCCAGGACCTCCTTTTCCAGGGCGTCCAGCATCAGGCCCCTGTCGGTGAAACAAAAGGCCCTTTGCTTTCTGCTCTCCAGATCTTGAACCAGGCGTTGGGATGAGAATCTGTCCCCGGGCGGGATCTTTTCCATCATCACGGGTTCCGGGATAAACGTCAGGTCCGCACGGGCAAAGGCGTCCGCATATCGGTCCTGGAATATGTTTCGCCTGCTGGAATTGGACCTGGGTTCGAACACCGCGATCAAACGACGTCCATCGTGGCGCTGCTTTACCGCGGCGACGGTTTCACTTACTGCCGTGGGGTGGTGGGCAAAGTCATCCAGGATGAGCGCCCCGCGCGCCTCGCCGATAATTTCCTGACGGCGTTTTACCCCCAGAAATGTCCGGGAGGCCTCTTGGGCGGCGCCGGGGGATACGCCCAATGCGTCTGAAAGCGCTAATACGGAGAGCAGATTCCGGACATTGTGCCGCCCGTACAGGGGCGTTGATATATCGGCATGTGCCTCGCCCCCGTTTGCTGCGGTAAAGCGGGTGAAACCCTCCTCCATGCGCAGGTCAACGGCGCGCCAGGTCGCCCGATCCGACATCCCGTAGGTCCGGATGCGGCAGGTGGCGCGGGTGATCTCCCGGGCAATAACGGGGTCGTCGAGGTTGGCGATGAGGATGCCGTCCCGGGGGATAATGGCGATCAGTTCTCTGAAGCTTTCGATGACGTGGTCCAGGTCTCTGTAGATATCGGCATGATCGAATTCGATGCTGGTTAGAATGACCGCCCACGGGTCGTAATGGAGGAACTTGGGGCCCTTGTCGAAAAAAGCGGTATCGTATTCGTCTCCCTCCACCACAACACACCTTCCCCGGCCCAGTTTGAAATTGGTCCCGAAATTCAGCGGAATACCTCCGATCATAAAGGTGGGGTCCTCTCCAGCCGTCTGGAGGAGCCATGCCGCCAGGGAGGCCGCGGTGGTCTTCCCATGGGTCCCGCTGATGACGACGGAGCGTTTTCCCTCGATGGCAAACCGTTTCAGGGCCTGGGGAAAAGAGAGGTAAAGCAGTTTCATGCGGGCGAGTTCCCGGGCCTCCGGATTGTCTCTGGTGATCACATTGCCGACAATGACCAGGTCCGGGGCAGGGTCCAAATTTCGCGCACCGTATCCCTTGGCCACGGGAATGGACAGCGATTCGAGAAACGTACTCATGGGGGGATAGATATT
Organism: Deltaproteobacteria bacterium; assembly: GCA_019307165.1. GTDB lineage: Bacteria > Desulfobacterota > DSM-4660 > Desulfatiglandales > Desulfatiglandaceae > JAFDKD01. The sequence goes on from JAFDKD010000871.1 coordinate 1,644, forward strand.
CTGATCCGAGCCCGTCACGTGGTATCCCATCTCCTTGAGCATGCCGGCCATGGAGGCCATGCCGGTCCCGCAGATTCCCATCAGATGGACGTGTTGAAAACGGCGGGGCAGGCGGTTGAGCGCGGGTGAAAGGGTGTTTTCGTTGTCGATTTTCAGCATGACGGTAAGGCCTGTTCGTGGCGTGGGAATTGTGTCCCCATGGCATAATATCAAAATGATAGTACGGTTTTATTCCATCGGCGAGGAATCTTTGTAAAAAAACTTGCTATTCAACGGCAGACGGGATATAAACTCTAGTTTCGATTTTGATCGATCCGGCCCGCTTGGCGCAAGGGCCTTACATAAGGGAATTTTTCGTTATCAAAGGAGCCATTCGACCATGTCTAGAGTGTGTGACATCTGCGGCAAAAAGCCCATCGTGGGGTATAACGTCAGTCACGCCCACAACAGAAGCAAAACCAAGTGGTACCCGAACCTTCAGCGGGTGCGATGCCTTGACAACGGTCAGATGAAGCGGAAGCGAGTATGCACCAGCTGCATCAAGTCGGGCCGTGTGGTGAAGCCGTAAACCCTGATCCACCAGCAAGGCGCCATCTGC
>JAFDKD010000872.1 GCA_019307165.1 Deltaproteobacteria bacterium
AAATGAGCGTATAACAGAGAATATTGAATATCGAATAAAGAATTTCGAATGATGAAGTGAATTGTCGTTCCGACCGTGGTGCTTCAATATAATCGACTTTGGTGTCGAATCCGCCCTGAACTCAAAAAGAGGACATCCTTGGACATTCGATGTTCCTTGTTCTATATTCGATATTCGCTTTTATTGGCGACCCGAGATAAAGGCTGAGAAACGCACCATGGCTAATACCTGCCACACCTACCGCGTTCCCTTCGGCAAGGGTCACCTGGACTTCATCCTGCCTGCCGGCATGACCGGGACCCTGGCCGAATCCAATGCGGTTGCGCCGCCGGCTTCCCTGGAGGAAGCGGTCAAGGAGGCCCTGAGGCGCCCCATCGATTCCCCGAGGCTCAGGGAATTGGCCGAGCCCGGCGACAGGGCCTGCATCGTGTTTACGGACGCGACCCGGAGCAGTCCGGACCACATCCTGGTGCCGGCGCTCATTGCCGAATTGAAAGCCGTCGGGGTTCGGGACGAACACATCACCCTGCTCTGCGGCACCGGGCTTCACCGGCCCAGCACACCGGAAGAGAAAGTCGCCAAACTGGGAAAGGCGGTGACGGATCGTTTTCGCGTCGTGGACAACGAGGCCCGAAATCCGGATGCCCTGGCGGACCTGGGTATGACCGAAAGCGGGGTCCCCTTGTCGGTCAATCGGATCGCCTATGACGCGGACCTGCTCATCGCCACGGGCATCGTGGAGCCGCACCAGTACGCGGGCTACTCGGGCGGGCGAAAGACCCTTGCCGTGGGGGCGGCCGGGGAGGCTATGATCGCCCATACCCATGGGCCCCGCATGGTGGATGAACCGGGCACCCGCCTGGGTCGAATCGACGGCAATCCCTTTCATGCCGCCATTGCCGAAGCGGCGAAGCGGGCGGGCCTTCGGTTTATCCTAAACGTGGTTCAGGACGATCGGAAGCGGTCCATAGCCGTGAAAGCGGGCGCCCCCGATGCGGCTTTTGAGGCGCTTGTGGCGGCAGCCCGGGGGCTCTTCGAAGTTCCCGTTCCAAAGCAATACGACGTGGCCGTAGCCGGTGTGGGCTTTCCAAAGGACGCCAACATCTACCAGGCCAGCCGGGCGCCCAGTTATCTCTTTTTCGCACCCACATGCGTGTTGAGAAAAGGGGGCGTGTTTATCGTGCCGGCGCCCACCCCGGAAGGGGCGGGCGAGGGCATCGGGGAACGGCGATTCCTGGAGACCATGGCGGGCGCCGAGGATATGCCCTCTCTGATCGCAGCGCTCAGGAAGACCGGATATCCGCCCGGCGCCCAGCGGGCCTATGTCATGGCAAAGGTCCTTGAGCATTGTTCCGTTATCGTGGTGGGGTCACGGTTCCCTGAAGTGGTGAGGAAGGTCCATATGATCCCGGCCGAGACCATGCAAGCGGCCTTCCAAATAGCCGCGGAAAAAATGGGCAGGAAAAATCTGGATGTGCTCATCGTGCCGCACGCGCTGCTGACACTGCCCGTTGTAACGCCGTCAACAGTATAAGCATTGAAAAAAGGGCCGCATCGAGAAGGGTTTTTTCACCACGAAGCGCACGAAGACCACGAAGATGATTTTGTCTGGAAAACCTGGTCTACCACGACAAGACGGCCCGACAGGGCGGCCCCGGATAGGTTCTACGGATCAGGGGGAAATGAACCAGGTGTTGAAGTTGGTTCAAACTTTTCCCCCGTCATTCCCCGCCAAAAATCGACGGGAAATCCAGGCCTACGTTCGTCTGGATCCCCGCCTGCGCGGGGATGACAGATGACGTGTTGCATACGGACATACAGAAAAAGCGGCTTTTTTTAAATCCAATTTTTCTTCGTGCTCTTCGTGTTCTTCGTAGTGAAATAAACCCGGCAATCTCCAGTCATCCCCAAAACCGATTACTTTGCCCCTGAGGCCTCCTCCGATATTTCGAAGACCATCATCACCGACGCGCGGACGGTCACTTCCCCGGGCGTGATGTCGGGAGCGGAATCGGCTTCGGCCATGGCCGATCTGGCGTATTGAGGTCTGTTTACGCGCCGGGGTTGTTCCACGGCATCGTCCAGATGGAGGGAAAGCACCTTGACCAGGCCGACCGACGCCGCCTTGGCCATGGTTTCCGCGTCGGCCTTGGCATGGGCGACCGCCTGCGCAATGGCCTTTGCCCGATAGATTCGCGGGTCTGCAAGATCGAAAATAATTGAGCCCACGTCATTGGCGC
>JAFDKD010000873.1 GCA_019307165.1 Deltaproteobacteria bacterium
CCTGGTGCACCAGTGTGGGGCCTGCGGAGTTGCTGCGGGGCATGGGCTATCGAGTCTATTTCCCGGAAAACCATGGCGCCATGCTGGGGGCTTCTCGAATGGCCACGGATCTCATCCCGTCTGCCAATGCCATCGGGTACTCACCGGAGATCTGCTCATATCTTACCAGTGATATCGGTGCTTTTCTTCAAAACAAAACACCGCTTACCCGGAGCTATAACATATCATCGGTACCGCGGCCGGATGTTTTGGTGTTTAATACCAACCAGTGCCGAGATGTAAAAGACTGGTTTGCCTGGTACGGAAGGCATTTCGATGTACCGTTGATCGGTGTGCACACCCACCGGGACATCGGCGAGATCCATGACTACCAGGTCAAAGACATTGCCAAACAGATTGAAGATCTGATTCCAACGTTAGAGACCGTTTCCGGTTCCAAATTCGACCCGGATCGATTCAAAACAGCAGTCGGGCTTTCCCTGAAAACTTCTCAGCTCTGGCTTCCCTCCCCCTGGACTTTTTTTGATGCGACGATCCATATGGCCTTGGCGGTTGTCGCACGGGGCACCCAAATCGGTGTGGATTACTACATGCACCTGCTTGATGAACTGAATCAGCGGGTTAAATCAGGGCAGGGAGCGATCGAGAAAGAGAATCATCGTCTCTACTGGGAAGGCATGCCGATTTGGGGCAAACTGAGATCACTCTCAGATCTGTTTGCTACGTTAAATGCCTCTGTGGTGGCATCGACCTATTGCAACAGCTGGATTTTTGACCAACTGGATCCCGAAGAACCTTTCGAAAGCATGGCACTGGCATACACCGAGCTCTTTATCGTGCGGGATGAGGCCTATAAGGAACAGTATATTAAGAAATGCTTCGAACGGTACAGGCTTGACGGCATTCTGTTCCATGACGCAAGGACTTGCCCGTACAATACAAACAGCCGCTACGGCATGCCCGAAAGGCTGAGTCGACAACTCAATATGCCGGCATTGACCATCAATGGCGACTTGAATGATTTGAGGTGTTTTTCGGAAGAACAGACCCGAACCAATATTGAAGCCTTTATCGAGCAGTTAGAAGAATGAACCCTATACCTATTTATGTCGGTGTCGCACTGGGGGCTTCAAGAACCAAAGTGGCCGTCCTCGATGCCGGTAAAGCGATTGTAGGACGTGCGGTAAAAAAGTCCGGAACCGATTTTGCCGTTACCGCTGAAACCTGTCTGGACGAAGCCCTTTCGATGGCGAATGCGAGCCGGTCGGATATCGTTGCGACGGTGTCGACCGGTTATGGTCGAAAAAACGTTTCTTTTGCTCGGGAGTCACGGACTGAAATCGGGTGTCATGCCAAAGGCTGCTACTTCTACTTCCCCCAAGCCATTACCATTGTCGATATCGGCGGGCAGGATAACAAAATAATAAAACTTGATGAAAAAGGTCGGCGAATCAGCTTTAAAATGAATCGCAAATGTGCGGCCGGCACCGGTGCATTTCTTGAGGAGATGTCGTTTCGGCTCGATATTCCGTTGGAAGAAATGGACAAACTGGCCCGCAATGCGCGCAGGCCGGTCGAACTCGGCAGTTATTGCACGGTCTTTTCCGGAACCGAGGTGCTGGATAAGATTCGGCAGGGAGAAAAAGTACCGGATCTTGTGAGCGGGCTTTTTGTTTCGGTAATCAAACGGATCATGGAAATGGATTCGTTTTCAGATACCGTGGTGATGAGCGGCGGCGTTGTGGCTTACAACCCTCACCTTGTAAAGATGGTTCAGGAAAGAATCGGGGGGTCGGTCCTGGTCCCTGACTATCCTCAGTATTCAGGGGCTATCGGTGCGGCTCTTTTTGCGATGGCGCTATAGGAAGGGGGCGCTCAAAAATGACAACGAGCAAATGGATGCATGTTGGAACCGTTTTAAAGATGAACGCCTTACACTATCCCGAAAGATTGGGATGGCAAGACACGTCTAAATCGTATTCTTTTAAGGAATGGAACGAACGGGCGTGCCGTCTCGGAAACGGCTTCACGGAACTGGGCGTGGGACACCAGGAATCCGTTGCGATCATCGCCTATAATCGCGGCGAGTGGATGGACATCTATGCCGGGTGCGCCAAGGGCGGGCAGATCGCCGTTCCGGTCATGTTCCGTCTGGTCGGGCCTGAAATCGAATATATCGTCAACCATTCCGGGTGCAAGGCCATGATCGTTGAAAAACCCTTTGTGGAACTGATCGATTCCATCAAGAAGAGACTGCCGGTACCCGCCGACGCTTATATCTATCTCGGCGACAAGCCGGTACCGGAAGGGTATATCGATTATGAAGACTGGCTGGCATCCGCATCTTCCGAGGAGCCGGATTGCGTGGTGGATGGGGATGATACCTGGACCATTATGTATACCTCCGGAACCACCGGAAGACCGAAGGGGGTTGTCCGAACGCATGAAAGCAATCATGCCGAGTACGTACTGACAAATCTGAACCAGGGCGTTCGCCCCACCGACAAGGTGATGCTGGTCATGCCCATGTGTCATGTAAACTCAATCTTCTACTCATTCCCCTACACGCTGGTGGGAGCCCCCGTATTTGTCCACAACCTTGTCAGCTTCGACCCGGAAGATCTTTTGGAGACCATCGAGAAATTCAAAATTACCTTTACCTCCATGGTGCCGACGCACTATATCATGATCCTTTCACTTCCGGA
>JAFDKD010000874.1 GCA_019307165.1 Deltaproteobacteria bacterium
CCTGGATGACATATATCCTGGAAATATAGATCCCTCTGGAAGGAATGATTTCAAGTTTAGTGGTTCCATTTTTAAGTAGATTTACACGATTCGATGCACACGCCCACCCAGTCATACTGACTGACACAATCATCAACACAAACAAGATTCTTAGGTCTTTCGCTTTCATAATTTTCTCCTCCTTAAATTTTTTGGCCCGTCACAAACAGGCTGTTGATAATATGAACTAATATCTATCTATATTTTCCACCGGCTCTTAAATCGCATCATCCCCGTGTTGTCCCGTGCTGATCCTGATCGCCCCGTCAACAGGGGAGGTAAAGATCTTGCCGTCTCCCGGTTTTCCCGTCCGGGCGTTTTTCTCTATGTTGGTAACTATTTCGTCCACCTGATCGTCAAGGCAGACGATTTCAATCCGCACTTGGGCCGGATAGCCGAATGAGGGTGACAGTTGACTCTCCTTCACATGCCGATGGAATCCGCGACCCATACCCCGAACATCCGTCATGGTCGCACCCGGGAAGTCTTTGACTTGGTGCAGGGTAAAAATGACGTCATCAAGCATATTGGGTTTGATGATGGCGATAATGCGTTTCATAAGGGTTCCCTCCGGTTTTCTATAATTTCTTCCACCCAACCGTATACGGCTGGAATGACAAAAAGCGTCAGCAGTGTTGAGGCGGTCAATCCGAAGACGACAACCGACGCGAGCGGGCGCTGTACTTCAGAACCGATGCCCCCGGCCAGAAGCAGGGGCAGCAGGCCGAGGACGGTGGTGACGGCGGTCATCAGGACGGGGCGCAGACGCAGCAATGCGCCCTCCTGAACGGCATCACTCACGCTTCTGCCGTGTTCCCGCAAGTCATTGAAATAACTGACCAGCACCATGCCGTTCTGAACGGCGATGCCCAATATGGCAATGAAACCCACCGATGCCGGGACGGACAGGTACTCCTGCATGACAAACAGACCAAGGATTCCGCCAATAATGGAGAGTGGAACACTAACGATGATGATGAACGCGTGTCGTAACGATCTGAAGGTCATCCACAACATGAGGAAAACAGCGCAGATGACAATCGGCACGATAATGGCCAGACGCTTCATGGCTCGCTGCTGGTTTTCGAACTGGCCTCCGTACTCGATGCTGTAGCCTGGGGGCAACTGTATGTTTTCCTCTATGCGGGTTTGAATATCGGCCACCACGCTGCCCATGTCGCGACCGCGAATGTTACCCTGGACAATCCAGCGGCGCTGGTTTTTTTCGCGGTTGATCTGAATGGGGCCGATGACCTGCTTGACTTGGGCGACCTGTCCTAAGGGAATCAGACCGCTTTTATGTGTTGCCAGGAGCAGATTTCGTAAGGCCTCGGGATCGTTACGGTATTTTTCCTGATAACGCAAGTGGATGCCGAAACGACGGGTATTGAGGTAGATGTTGTCGATGACTTCGCCGCCCACGGCCAATTCCACCATCTCAAGGATCTGGCTGACACTGACGCCATATCGGGCGCAGGCTGCCCGGTCCGCGACTACCTGCACCTGGGGCTGTCCAAAGCTCTGTTCGACGGACAGGTCTACCAGGCCTGGGATGTTATCGATGGCGTTACGGATTTCTGCGGCTTTTTCTCGAAGCACTTGCAGATTTTCGCCGTATAGCTTGATGGCCAGCTGGGTCTTCACCCCGGAGATCAGTTCGTCGAAAGCGTTCTGGATAGGCTGGGTGAAGTTGCGCTGGACACCGGGAATCGCGTCCAGTTCCTTGTTGAGCGCTTCGATGAGCTCCGCCTTGGAGGAGTGGCTTTTCCACGTCTTGCGGGGCTTCAGCGATATGTGTACCTCCGCATAATTTACCGGATGCGGATGGCTTCCGGCTTCCGGCCGCCCCACTCTGGACACGGTTTCCTTCACCTCGTCGAACTGCATGATTTTCCTTTCCATCTTCATGATGGTTTCCGTCCCTTTTTCCAGAGAAATGGACGGAGCCATGGTGACGCCGATCATGATGGAGCCCTCTTCAAGGGTCGGGATAAATTCCGTGCCAAGGAAGCGAAGCGCGAAAAGGCTGATGGCAAGTGTCACAACCGAAACAAATACCACCGTCTTTTTGAACCGGTAGGCGGCCGCCAATAGAGGCCTGTATAGCGTTATTAGCCATTTCATGAGCTTCAGCTCCTTATGCTGCCGATGCCTGAGAAAAAACAGCGCCATCACGGGAGCGACAATCAGGGCGGTCAG
>JAFDKD010000168.1 GCA_019307165.1 Deltaproteobacteria bacterium
GGTGAGATCGCTGTTCCGGTCGGCAGAGTGTCCTACATGGACATGTATCCCATGACTTTCCAAGAGTACCTGATCGCAATGGGGAACGAACCGGCTGCCGATATCGTCGTGCAACAGCCCACTGCACTGGCAGAGCCGATCCACCAAATGCTTCTGGATGCGTTGAAAAGATATTTCTTTGTTGGGGGGTTGCCTGAATGTGTATCGATTGCGGTTTCCGGTGGATCGATGCTCGATGTCTTTGCCGTGCAGGATGACATTCTAAGCGCATATCGTGATGACTTTGCCAAGTACGGGGGGAGGTCTGACAAGACCTGTCTTGATGCCGTGATGGTGCATGTTGCCCGCCAGGTCGGCCGGCAGATCAAATACACCCGCCTCGGCGATACTCACTCAGGACAGACTAACCGCAAGGCGTTCGCCCTGCTTTGTATGGCGTGGGTTCTCCACAAGATTCCCTCCTCGCGACCTGCCGCTCTCCCACTCGGAGCCTCTGCAAACGAGAAGCGTTTCAAAGCCGCATTTCTTGATGTTGGGTTAATGCAACGGCTGTGCGGTCTGCCCGTTGACCGCGAAATGCAGCACCGCGACCTACTCGATATCTACCGGGGGCAGCTCGCCGAGCAGTTTGTTGCTCAGGAACTACTGGTGACGCACCGGCGCGAGTTGTTCTACTGGTCCCGAGAAGCCCGCGGCAGTCAGGCTGAAGTCGATTTCCTTGCCGTTCAGGACGGCCGTATCCATCCCGTCGAGGTCAAGTCGGGAAGCGGCGGACAGCTCCGCAGTCTGCACTTGGCGCTTCAGACTTACCCCTCATGTGGGGAAGGACTGGTCCTGTATAGCGGCCCATACGGCGACCGTCCCGAACAACGGTTGCGGTTCATTCCGCTCTACTACGCAGGAATAGTTGGCCCAAATCCGGCAAGGCGAAAGAACCAGGAACAAAGCACAAGGAACAGCTGACGAAGTCCGCCCGCAACCCTGAACCTTGCACAATTTTCAATGTTCAATCTTCAATGCCTTTCTCCTGATCCCCCAAAATCCCGCTCCCCCCGCGAGCAGGATAAGCACGGCCACCCCCCAGGGGGTTACTGCCGGCACGGGAAGGGGAAGGTCGAAGGCGAAAATCGTTCCGTGCCCGGTGTCGCCGCCGTGGGAGGCCAGACCGTAAAAGGTCCTGCCTGTAAAGAGAAGCCGGCCGTCCACCCAGGAGCCGTCAGATAAGGCAAACCGGTGAAGGACCTCATAGTCGGACCCGTCCATGCGCAGGGAATAAATGACACCATAGGTGTTGTTACCCCCGGTGCCGGCCGTGGCGCCGTAGAGTTTGTCGCCCACCCGGATCACCCCTTCCATGGGGCCGCTCTCGTCCACGGCGAAATCGTGAAGGACCTGGTAGTCGGACCCGTCCGTGCCTATGGAAAAGACGACCCCGTTGCCGTAAGCGCCCCCTGCAATCGTAACGCCGTAAAGCCTGCCCTCAACCACAATCGGGGTGGCGCCGGATTCAGCGCCGTCCGGACCGCTGAAATGGTGCAGGGTGGTGAAGCCGGCCCCGTCGGTCCCGATGGAAAACACCGTTCCCCTGCCGTTTTGCCCGCCTTCGAATGTGGTCCCGTAAAGCACGCCCCCTTCCAGAGCCAGGCCCCCCGTGGGCTGGTGCCCATCGGCCGTGCTATTTTCATTGAAGGCATGCAAAATCTGAAAGCCGGCCCCATCCGGCTGGATAGCAAAAACCCCTCCGCCATACCCCGTGTGCGGCCCCCCCATACTTGCCGTACTGTAAAGCCGGCCGCCATCGGAAACGAAATGGGCATTGGGGAGCGCCAGTCCATCGTCTCCGTTTCCGCATGCGAATTGCCAGAACAAGCCATAGTCCGCACCATCGGTCTTCTGGGAGAAAAGGGTGCCGCAACCGGTGTTGTCATTATTCAGGCAAAGATTCCAATAGCACCCGCCGGCCCAGGTAATGCCGTAGAGGGTGTCCCCCCACGCCATGAGGCTCCCGTGGGGCCATTGACCGTCGCCGTCGTCCGGGTGGTTGATGTCTTGGGCTTTGCCCTCGAAATGGTGCAGAATGGTGTAATCGGACCCGTCACGGGCGATGGAAAAAACCATGCCCATATTGCGGATGGTGTCGCCGGCGGTCATTCCGTAAAGCTTGTTTCCAACCGAGATCAGATGACCGTACGGCGCCCATCCGTCGGCGCCGTTAAAGTGGTGAAGCACCCGGTAGTTGATTTTCGCATCCACGCCTTGGGCAAGCATCAGTCCGAACAGGACCAGTCCTCCCATTGCTAACAGTTTTTTCATCGTCTTACCCCCCCCCTTAGTTTTTTCGGCGACACGTGAAATACAGTTCTATAGTGATAGGAAAACTCGTCGTTGTAGGGTGAGATTTTATATCCCACCGAAAAACCAACAATCAAAACCACGTTCGAGGCGTCATGTAAAATGCCGCCCTACACACCAACCGCTAAGCATGACTCTCATCCCAAATCCAGCATCTCGTATCCTGCACCCTGAATCCCGCAACCCTGAATCTTGAACAAATCTTCAATATTCAATGCCACGCCAGGACTATGATTAAAGCTAAAATAATTTTCCCCGCGTACTTCAGGGGCATCTTTTTCTTCCTGATTAAAACGTTTTATCTCGCAAAGGCACACACAGAGTTACGTCGCAGCGACGAGAGACGAGGATAATCCGCCTCAGGCGGGCAGATGGTGGTTTTCCGATAGCCTCTAGAAATGGTAGTTCAGGCCGAGAACGACAGGCACGGTCCAAAAAGAACCGGCTTCCGAGGGTTTGCCCAGGGCGGAATCGGGCGATCCCAGATACCGTACCTTGACATCCAGGGACACGCCCCATGCCCCCCACCGGTACTCCGTCCCTACACCCGCATCAAAGAGGAACACCCACGAGGAATTCCAGTACCTTCCGCTTAGGGACCCCACCGAGACATCCACGGAGGACAGGTAGGCGGCGCCCAGGTCCATCCTCAGATAAAGGTCCCATGGGGCCGCATTGGGGATGAGGTGAAATTTACCGCCCACATACAGGGGCATGACCTTGAGATTGTCAATGGAAACGCCTTGATAGGATTTACCGTCGAACACCTCATAGCCGAGCCCGCCCACGCCGCTGAACCAGCGGCAGAAACGCCAGGAAAACTCGCCGCCGAAGCCGATACCGGTACTGAAGGCATCCTCATATTCGGGCGCGCCCGTACCGCTGCCGGCATCACCGGAGATAAAAGGCGATGCCTGCCCCCAGAGACGCACGGCCCCTTTGCCGTCCTGCGCATGTCCCGTAGCGGGTAATATCAAAGAAACAAGAATAAGAAATGCCGCACAATAGAAAACCGATTTATTCGCCATACTTGCCTCCCTTTTCACAGCACGTTTTCAACACCCTTTTGCTGTTCAGACGCTTATTTTCACCTGATCCGAAAGCCCTTTTCGGGGTCTCTTCCTTTATCATAGATGCCTTTCCCTGTAAACACGCGATCATTCGTTTAACGAACTTAGTTCGCTTCGCTCACAATTGGAATGATGGAATGATGGAATGATGGAATATTGGGTTTTTATTCCACCCCATTCTCATTGAAAAACAGAAGTTATGCGTTCTTGACCATTATTCCATGCGGCCGGCATAAAACAAGATGCCATTAAAAATCTGTTATTTCAATAAGTTGTGAAATTTCAGAGACGTTTAATCAGTTGGGGGGGGAGGGCCGGGGGGGGAGTAACGGCATCCCCCCCCGGCTTTGGGGATGTACCAGGCCGGTCGGGCTCCTTTAATCGTTTCCCGTGCGGGCCGGGTTCCCGCTGCGGTCATTATATCGGCTGGGAAGCCTATCACACAGAATTCCCGCAGCAAGATCGGAAGATTAAAAAATAAAACGATTCTCAAGTGCACCGCAATTAAAGTACTGATCCAAACCAATGTCAAGTAAAATAAATATATTTTACATTAATTTTTTATTCATTTAATTAATTTATGGCACTCAATTCTCCCCGATTTTGCCTAATAAATGAGCCCGCCACCCTTCATCGCTTGTCGATTTACCCCCGGAAACCGCCCCCCACAAAAGAAATTTCCGATTTATTTCAAGTAATTGAAAACGTATCCGGTATTTTCGGCGTGGGTGCACCCCATGCCTGTTTATTAGTTACATTTTAGCACTCATTTTCTTTTCACTCTTCAAACCTCACCTTCAAAAACCGCGGCCTGTATAGCTCGGCATCGTCAATCAGTTTCTGAAAATCGGTGGCGCTTGCGATGTAGGTCACGATCAATTCGGCCTCATCAGCGGAAAGCTCAGGGTGCGCCTTTGCCGCGTAACAAAACAGGTTAGGGTCCCGTTCCATCTCAGGGCACTGGTAAAGCAGGATGGGATCTCCCCAAGGACCCCAGGGGCGGGGCGCCAGCCGCAGTAAAAAATTACGGGAACAGCCGTTTTCCGTATAAACCAATGCGTATTGCTCCAGCGGCGTCAGATATGACACCGAACACTCATTGGCCATTCCGTTTGCAAGGGATTCGGCACGTGCAACATCGGCCACCCAGCTGCCGCCCGAAAAAAACAGCCACCGGTCGAAATCCCGAACATCGGTTTCCGGAACACGTGCCAACACAAGACTTTTCCCGCGCCGTCCGCGGATCATGTGCTCTTTTGTTCCGTAAATGTAAATGAACCCGTCTTCCTTTAAGACAGCCGCGCCAAAGACCAAATCGCCGTTTTCTGAAAGCTTTGCGTGGGGGATGGCCGTCTGTCGGATCCGCCATTGGGCGGGCAGTGCTTCCGGATTGCCCACAAACCCCAGCCACGAGCCAACGGTCCTGAACCCGAAGGCGGACGAGGCGTCGGTCTGTTCGACCTGTAGCATGAACACAACCAGCCCTTCGGGCGTCCGCACCCCGTCAAGCATCCACAGCCACCCGTTTCCATTCTTGGGGCGGATCACGGCTTTCGGCATTCCTTCGGGTGAACGTGAATAAAAAAACCGGAGTTGAGGGCATACCAATTCCGGTTCAGGCTGGATTGCCACGGTGTTGTGGACGAGTGTCGCTTCCACATGCCGGTTGTCCCGAACCTTCCCGATCCACGTATCGCCGAAAAGCCACAAAATGCGCCCACCCGATAACGCAACCGTGTAGGCCCCGTCCGCGCCGGTCCAGCCCTCCTCTCGGTCGAAGCAGGCATCGTAGGACGGGACGGGTGCGACATGAAACCGCGGCGCGGAGGAACAGGCCGCAAAAAGCAGCAGGAACAGAAATGAAGCGACATGGCGCGTAAACATCTTCATCCTATATGCAAAGAGGTGGAAGGTAGAAGGTTTAAGATAGAAGGCATTCTCTCGCAAAGACGCAAAGGTCGCAAAGAAAGACAAAAGATTTTTTTGACAGGATAACAGGATAAACAGGATTTTAAAAAATGAATTTTTAGTTGCCTTGAGTACCTTGGCGAGAGTAATTAGAGATCAGAGGATGGAGGTCAGAAAACCAGAGGGCGGAAGTCAGAGGCGAATCACCCCCTCGAATCCCGTATCCTGTATCCCGTATCCAGCATCTTGTATCCCGCATCTCGCAACCCGTAACCCGTAACGCGCAACCCGAATCACGTATCCCGCAACTCGCAACCCGCAACGCGAAACCCGCAACGGCCCTTTTTTTTCTTTACATCCTCCAATTCGACGAATAATATTACGTATACGAAAGGTTTTCTGATCATGGCTCAATACGAAGATTGCATCATTTTTCTCCTGGCAAAGGCCTACCAGAAGGCCCACGGCAATTTCAAGCGTCACCTGCTGCCCCATGACCTCACCCCCGTCCAACACCTTATTCTGGAGCCCTTGTGGGATGAGGACGGCCTGACCGCCAGCGAGATCGGCAAGCGTTTGACCCTGGACAATGCCACTTTATCGGGAATACTTGATCGGATGTCGGAAAAGGGTTGGCTGAGGAAATCGCCCGACGAAAAGGACAAGCGGTTCATTCGGATTTATTTGACGCAAAAGGCTGAAAACCTCAAGCCCGAGCTGGTCAAGGAAAGAGAAGCGTCAAATGAAGAGATCCTCGGCGATCTGAGTTTGGAGGAAAAGGTCCTTCTCAAGCGTTTATTGAGGGAAATTCGAGATTAGCCGCGAATCATTCGTATACTAACAAAGAAACCGGACCCGTAGAACCCGACTTCGCTAAGGGGCAGCTACGACGGGCGGGCCAGGTTTTGCAGATGGAATAGAAACAAAATCGAGGGAGATATGTCTGAAAAATCGAATGACGATATTTATCAGAAACTGATCGACTGGATGAGGAAGGCCTGGTGGGGACTTCCCGAGTCCGAACACCTGATGTCCACCGTCAAATCCTTTTACTCTCCAAAGGAGGCGGCGCTGCTGACCGGCATACCCTTTTCGGGCCGAAGCCTGGAAGAACTGTCCGAGATGAAAGGCATCTCCCCGGAAAAACTGGCCCCCAGGCTGGACGCCCTGGCCCAACGGGGGGCGGTGTGGCGCAGCGAAAAGGGCGAATCAGTCCGCTACAGCCTGAACGACTCCTTTTTTGTCTTCCTCAGGGGTCCTTTCTGGGCTGAAAATCCGGACAACGCC
>JAFDKD010000875.1 GCA_019307165.1 Deltaproteobacteria bacterium
CCACCCTGAGGTAGCCGCCACCCTCAAAGGCATGGCCGACCTCTACACGGCCCGGGGAGAGCCCGAAAAGGCGGACCCGCTGTATAAAAGAATCCGGGAAATAGAAGGGAAAAGTAGGCGATAGGTTCAAGGTTCAAGGTTCAAGGTTCAAGGTTCAAGGTTCAAGGTTCAAGGTTCAAGGTTCAAGGTTCAAGAAATAATGGTCGCTTATCGAAATATGTCAATACCTATTTCTTAAATCCTAAATTCTCAATTCCCAATCTTCAATTTTCAATGCTCACTGTACAATGTCTTATGCCTACTGCTTCACGTCTTTGATCCAATATACTGGAATCGGTTCTTTAATATTCTTGACCTCGTGCGAGCCCATGAACTCCCATTCGCAATAGCCTTCGACCTCGCGGTGCGTTTCCGGTCCCACGAAAAGCTGTGTGTCGCTGGACAAACTCCCGATTCGGGCCGCCAGGACGGTCACCAGCCCGGAGGCCGTGTAAGTCCAGCGATCCCCGGCCAGGCTTTTCATTTTCGTCGATCCGATCCAGGCCTTTCCCGAGTTGACCCCCAAATGCAACTCTACCCTTCCCCACGGGTATGGGATCTCATCGTTGAGGCGGTCGTTCTCCAGGACGATCTCCAGGGCCGCGCTTACCGCCCTTCTGGCATGGAGTCTGGATTTGCCGTTCTTGAAGATGGCCATCAGTCCGTCTCCGGAAGTCTCGTTGACTTCGCCGTCATGGCGGTAGATGCATTCGAGATATCTTGAAAAATGGGCCTCCAGCATGTCGTTGACCAGTTTTTGATCATAGTTTTCGGTAATACCTGAAAACCCCTGGATGTCGATAAACAATATGGACGCCGCCATGGGCATCTTATCGAATTGGAGTTTGTCGGGAGACTGTTCCGCCATTTTGGCGACCGATGAAGGAACGAATTTGGTGAGATGGCTTTTCACCCGCTCCAGGGTTTCGATGCGTATCAGGATCCGCTCGATTTTTGCCGAATATTCCTTTACGTCCTCATAAAGCCGGGCATTTTCAACGGCAACGCTTACATAATGGGACATGGATGTGAGGAGTTCCAGGTCGTCATCGTAGAAATCCCCCCCGCTTTTGTTAAGGCTCTGCAGCACACCGATGCACGTTCCCTCCCGCTTTGTCAGCGGAACACAGAGGATGTTTCTGGTTTCAAAACCGGAATATTTGTCAATGTCGGCGTAGAAACGTTCGTCATTGTAAGCGTTATTGATCGTCAGCGGTTTCCTGTTTTGAAAAACCCATCCGGCAACACCATGGTCGGCGGGAATTCGGATTTCATTTTTTTTCATGCCGGTGGCCACCAGCGACCATAGTTCGTCACAGGTATCATCGTACAGGAACACGGTGCTTCTTTCGCTGGACATGACCCGATTGGTCTGGTCCATGACCACCTGAAACAGGAAGTCCATGTTCATTTCGGAGACGATTATCCGTCCGACTTTCAAGAGTTGTTCATGCTTCAGCAACCGGTCCCTGACCCCGAAGTCATCTCTCCGGCGGCCGATCTCCCGCTGCCTCACATAACTTCGATGTGGCTCTTCCATTTTTCACACTCCGGAAAAAAGCGACAACGGCCTCGACATTCCTTCCAGGACATCGGAGCCGTTTCGCCATTCCAAAATTTTCTCGATCCTTCACGTGCGCGGGCGGGCCGAAACCGCGCTTTCCATGAAAGTGAATCCGCCCCGATTAAAACCGCAGCATGAACGTGGAACAACTGCCTGGAAGGCGTAGAGGGTCCGGGGAGTTGCCCGCGTCTACGATGACGTCCGTACACGGGCTTTCGAAAAAAACCGGGGGAATCGAAGCAATTTTTTTATGAGACATAATGAAACCCCGGAAGTCAAGAAAAATCAGCTCGCATTGGTTTTCCCTAAGCCAGGATTGATGCCCCTCAATTCCAATGAGACTGGACGGAAGAGACGATCATGGTGTATACTCGGGAGTAAATAATCCGGGCCCAAACAGGCCTCGGCTTCGTCTTGCAATATCGGGGTTAAGGCGTGGCAGGACCGACTTTTAGCCGCCCCCATAGTAGGCCGTTCGGATAGGCTGAGGTCAAGGCTAAGGTTGATAAAAATGATAGGTTAAGGTTAAGGCTAAGGTTGAGGAAGGGTTCACAGAATGTATAACTCATTTGAAGATCGAATCATTTCATCACTCAATCAAGCCTGAACCCATTTTTCTTGGTTATCTAAGCCT
>JAFDKD010000876.1 GCA_019307165.1 Deltaproteobacteria bacterium
CATGGACACTCGGGGCAATGGCCTGTCGGATCGACCAGGAGGGAAGGAAGCCTACAGCCACTTTGAGGTCATCAATGATGTGGTGGCCGTGATGGACGCCACCGGCACCGACAAAGCGGTCATCGCTGGGCTGTCCCTAGGAGGGCATTACGCCGGCATGTTGGCGGCCCTGCATCCCGACCGGGTGGAAGGGGCTGTCCTTTTCGCACCCAGCGTCCCATTCGGCCCCGCCCATCCGGGGCGTGACCCCAAACGCGTTGTGATGGAACTGGAGGTAAACGAGGGTTGGGACAAGTTCAACATCCACCACTGGAGAAAGGACTACGCCGACTTCACCCAGTGGTTTTGGGAACGTGTATTCTCCGAACCCCATTCCACCAAGGAAATCGAAGACGGCGTGAAATGGACCCAGGAGACAAGCGGGGAAGTGCTAACCGACACACTGATGGGGCGCATTGCCACGCAAGGGGACAGGGAGGACCTTTACCAGAAAATACAATGCCCGGTGCTGGTGGTGCACGGAGACGCAGACGAGGTGGTGCCTCACGGGAAGGGGGCGGCCGTGGCGGAGATCACGGGCGGTTCCATGATGACGATCAAAGGAGGGGGACACTCCACCCCGGGGCGCAACCCGGTGCTGGCGAACCGCATTCTCAAGGAGTTCGCGGACCGGGTCGGGCCATACCAAGCCAAACGCACCACCTGGGCTCGGGCGCTGAAACGGGACCCCAAGGCGCTCTATCTGCCCGCCCACGCCGGGCTCGGCCACGCACGCCGCGCCTTGGCGGTTTCCCGCGAGCTGCGCAACCTGCGCCCGGAGTTGCAGGTGGACTGGCTCACCACCGATCCCGTCACCCGCTACCTGGAGGAGCAGGGAGAGAATCTTCACCCCGCATGCGGGCAGATCATCGGCGAATCGTATCACTTCGAGAGCGAGGCCGGGGAGCACGACCTGCACGTGTTCCAGTCCCTGCGCACAATGGACGAAATCATGGTGAGCAACTTCATGACGGTTCAGGAGGTAATCGAGGAAGGGAACTACGACCTGATCATTGGGGACGAGGCCTGGGACCTGGACTATTTCTGGCACGAAAACCCGGAACTGAAACGGGGCGCCCTGGCCTGGTTCACCGACTTCGTGGGCTTCGTCCCCTTCGAGCAAGGTGGAGAATGGGAGGAATACCTGACCACCGATTACAACGCCGAGATGATCGCCCATGTGGAGCGCTTTCCCTGGATGCGTGACCGGGCCATCTACATCGGCAATCCTGAGGACATCGTGCCGGATTCCTTCGGAGCCGATCTGCCCGCCATCCGCGATTGGACCCACAAGCATTTCGATTTTTCCGGGTACATTTCGGGCTACGATCCGGGCCAATGGGGCGACCGGGAGGAACTGCGCCACAAGCTGGGCTACCGCGCCGATGAGAAGGTGTGCATCGTCACCGTCGGTGGAACGGGCGTGGGCGTGCCGCTTTTAAGACGGATCATCGACGCCTGGCCCACCGTGCAAACCAAGCTGCCCGAACTGCGGCTGGAGGTGGTGACCGGCCCCCGCATCGACCCGTCGCTGCTCAAGGCTCCCAGGGGGGTGAAACTGCACCCTTACGTGCCGGGGCTGAACAAGCACCTCACCGTGTGCGATCTGGCCCTGGTGCAAGGCGGCCTGACCACATGCATGGAATTGACTGCCGCCCGGCGGCCCTTTCTCTACTTCCCTCTGCAAAATCATTTCGAGCAGAGCTTCCACGTCCACCATCGCCTGCAACGTTACGGCGCCGGGCGGCGCATGGAATACACCGGGGCCGACCCGGACGTCATCGCAGATGCCATGGTGGCCGAACTGGACCGCAAGCTGGATTACGTCCCCGTGGAAACCGACGGCGCGGAGAAGGCCGCGGCGATGCTGGCCGAGATGTTCTGACGCCTTTGACCGGGTACCCCCCCAAAAAAGCCCGTAGGGGAGGCGGACTTTTTGGGTTTGTGGGGCCTTCCATATCCCACCGAGCCTCCTTCCCTTGACGCTCCACGGGTATCCCTGCCTGCTGCTTCTGGGTAGCACCGTCTCCCAATTTTAATGAAATATCATTTTCATATCACAGGTGTTAAATTTTGCTTCAGAATATCCCAGCCGGGAATATTTTTCCGAACTTGTTTACCCAAAATATAGTTTAAAATCTATCAGTTTTATTTTGATTACAGATTGTATATTGGGTATTACGAAACCCACACTTCG
>JAFDKD010000877.1 GCA_019307165.1 Deltaproteobacteria bacterium
CGTCCTTCGCACAGCGCCTTATCCATCAGCACCAATCCAAAAGACACCCCTACGTAAAGCCCCCCTTTGTAAAGGGGGGTTTGGGGGGATTTAGAAGCGCTGGAAAATCCCCCTTGGTCCCCCTTTAAAAAAGGGGGGAGCTGGATGGAAGCCCCCTTTACAATGGGGATTTATAATTGTTGACAAATACGCTTTGCCTCCCTCAACCCCTTCCCTACTACTTCAACGGCGCTCCCCCCAAAAACCGCTGCTGGAGCCGCCGCATGCCTTGCAGCCACCGGTCGTAATCGGACACCTTTCGCTCCATGTAGGTCTGGACCTCGGGGTGCGGCAGGATCAGGAACCGCTCTTTCTCCAGGGCCTGAACCACGTATTCGGCCAACTCATCCGGTTCCATCATGCCGTCAACCGCGGCCACGCCGCCCCCTTCCCGGGTCATGGCCGAGCGCACGGCCTGCGGGCACAGGGCCGATACCTTGATGCCCTGATCGCCGTATGTGATGGCCAAATTTTCGGCCAGCCCCACGGCGGCGTGTTTGGTCACCGAGTAGGGTGCTGATCCGATCTGGCTGAGCAGCCCGGCCGCGGAGGCGGTGATCAGGAAATAGCCCCCGCCCCTCTCGATCATGCCGGGGATGACCGCCCGGGCCGCGAATACGTGGGCCAGGACATTTATTTCCCAGATGCGCTGCCACGCGTCGTTGGCCACCTCGAAGCCGCCGATGGCTATGATGCCGGCATTGGAGCAGAACAGGTCGATGGGGCCCAGCCTTTCCTCCGTCTCCTTTACAGCGGCAATGATATCATCCTCTTTGGACACATCGCATGCGATGGCCAGCCCGCCGATGCTGTCGGCAACCCGCCTTGCGCCGTCCTCGTCGACATCGGCCACGGCAATGCCTTTTGCTCCGTCCCGAGCAAATCGTTCACAAAGTCCCTGCCCGATGCCGCTGGCGCCGCCTGTCACCATAATCACCTTGTCTTTGATTTCCATGATGGTTCCTTTCTTCGGAAGGTTGTTGCCCGTGGGGCATATCCAATGAACCTTTTAGTTGCATAAATATACACAGCGTCACAACAAATTGCGAATCGCTTGTTAAGATCGCCGGCGATAGCGCTATTTTGAAAAACTGTATTCTGTAAACCGCTGTGTATGTATGCGCAAGGATTCAGGTCGTTATATATAAAACGTCAGGGTGAAGCCCCCGAAGTATAGGCAAGAAGGTTTCCGGTGTCAATTTCGGGTGTGCCGCAATTCCCCAAATCCGCCACTCCGGCCTCTGTACCCCAACGTTGCTTCCCGGAGCCCTTTGGGGGGTACACTGAAACCTGTTTAAAATCGAGCCCGAAACGTCTGCCTTGCGCCAATGTCGACCTACTCAAGCCAAAGGAGGATACGCATGTATACACTGAAACACGATGAAGCGGTATGCGCCGCCTGTCCGTCGCCGGATTGTCTCCTGAAATGCCAGTATATGGACCTGGACAAGGATCAGGCCCATGAGGAGATGATGAAGGTGGTCCGGGGCGAAGACTCTCTCGTATTACAGCAGTGCATGACCTGCTATGCCTGCGAGGAGTATTGCAAGAGAGGCAATCACCCCTACTACCTTATCTGCGAGCGGCGGGAGGAAAAGGACATTCTGACCGCGGCCAGGCCCATCACCAATCAATGGATCAACCTGACCACCATGCAGGGCAAATTCATGACCGGGGCCGTGCAGGACACGGCCATGTCCTGCTGCTTCATACCGGATCTCGGGGGATTGGGCAGCGGGAAACTGTTCGAAGAGATCAACCCGGCGTTCGTTCTGGGCGCGGAATTCATGTGCCCGGCCGTTCACACCCATTTTGCCAGGATGAGCGTGATCAAGGAAAGGCTGCCCCAGGTCCTGGACAACTTCAAGAAGCTGGGGGTTTCCAGGGTCATCTGCCTCCATGACGAGTGCTACGGCACGTACACATCCATAGCGCCGGCCTACGGCATGGAGGTGCCTTTTGAGCCCATCCATTACATGGACTACCTTGTTGAAAGACTGGAAGCGCTCAAAAAGGACCTCTCGCCGCTGAACACTACGGCCGTGTACCAGCGGCCCTGCTCCAACAGGCTCATTCCGGAAAAATATCCGCTTGTCGCGGAAATCATGGACCGGATCGGCGTCGAAATCAAGGAACGGGAATATCACGTGTCAGGCTATCGGCTGGCGGACGACATACAAAAGAAAAATATCGACGACATGGCGGCAACAGATGCGGAGTACTGCGTATTCAACTGCCCTTTTTGTCAAACGACGCTGTCCAAGAAGGTTACGAAAGCAGGGCTGAAGCCGATCCACATGATCGATCTCTGCAAGATGGCCATCGGCGAAAAGTAGGGAGGTGCAATAAGATGAGCGACATACTGAAGTCACTGACGGACATTCTCGGAGAAAAAGGCGTTTCCAACCACCCGGAAGAACTCTGGTTTTACGCCAGAGACCCCGGCGTGCTCGAATCCCACGACCCGGACTTCGTGGTCGCCCCGAGGACAGTTGAAGAGGTGCGGAAATTGGTCAGGTTCGCCAATAAAGAGCGCATCCCAATCGTGCCCATGGGAAACGGCATGGCCCTGACCGGGCTCGTGCGAGCGCTCAAGGGCGGCATTGTCGTGGACATGAAACGCATGAACAAAATCCTGGAGGTCAATGAACGGGGAAGATATGTGGTGGTCGAGGGCGGGGTCTCCCAGGGGCAGCTGAAGGCCCACCTGGCGAAAACCGTTCCCCAACTGAGACACAGCATCCCGGACGCACCCCCCACGACCACGGTTGCGGCAAACGTATCGCTTCATGGTCAGGGGCGGCTGACCCAGCAGTACGGGTTTAATTCGGACATGGTCACCGGCCTCGAGGTGGTTCTGCCCACCGGCGAGATTTGCCGGATCGGTTCTTGTGCCATGGGACCGGACTGGTTTTCCAAGGGGCCGACGCTGCCGGACCTTTCAGGACTGTTCCTCGGGTGGCTTGGGAGCACGGGCATATTCACCAAAGTGGGGATGCGGCTGTATCCCAACAAGAAGTTCAGAGACGTTGAAATCTTCGTCACCGATCGAATCCAGCTGGTGGAAGACATCGTTTACCGGCTCACCCATACGGAGATGATCGAAGACCTCAATGTCTGGTTTCAGCCCAAGCCCCTCATGTTCAAGGACAACTACCACGTCACCATCTACTTTACCGGCGACACCGAGGAAGAGGTGGAATTCAAGCGCAAGATGATCTGGGACGCGCTTCAGGTGCACATGGACACCAAGGACGGCGGTTTCATGGGTGTCGGCCCCATGAAAGAGACCCTGCTGGAACAGCCCCAGCGGGCCACCGCCGCTTTTGCGGACGTGCCCAAGGGCGGCGGCTTCGAATATTCGGGCCCCATATCGCTGGTGGAGAAGTTCCCTCTGTTTACGGCCAAATTTCTGGAACTGGCCGCGAAATACGATCTCCTATACGCGGGCGCGGCCAGGATCATCTCGGGCGGCCACGCCATGATGTACGGCATGTCCTTCGCCTTCAACCGGGCGGATAAGGAGATGATGGACAAGGTCAAGGCGGCGCTGGACGAGGTCACCGAGTTCGCCATGGAAGAGGGCGGAATTCCCTGGAAGCCGAATGTCTCCGAACAGCAAATGGCGATTAAGATGATGGATCCGAACACCCTCAAGATCATGAAAATGATCAAGGAGAACCTGGATCCCCAGGGGATTATGAACCCCGGAAACTGGGAGGTGAACTGATGGAACCGATGCGCGCCATAGAACACGGAAATCTCGTTCATCGCTGCTTTCGGTGCGGGTACTGCAAGTTCCCCGCGGATTATGTCGACTTTAACTGTCCCTCATACCAGGCCGCCCGTTTCGACACCTTTTCCGCCGGCGGCAGGATGTGGCTCATCCGGGCCTGGCTGAACAATGAGATCCAAACGAGCCCCCGGTTTGCGGAGATCCTGTATTCGTGCGTAGCCTGCGGCAACTGTACGGAGCAGTGCGTCTACCCGGGATTCAAGGACCAGCTGCTGGATATCTTCGAGGAGACCAAGGCGGAGCTTGTGGGAGAAGGCCTTATTCCGCCGCTTGCAAGGGACTACTTCAAGGCCATCTCGGTCAACGGCAATCCCTACAAGCTCCCGCAGGAGGATCGGGGCAAGTGGGCCGAGGGGACGGGCATCCCCGACTACGACGGACAGGAATACCTCTTCTATGTGGGCTGCGTCGGGTCTTATGACGAGGTGGGGGTGAAGATGGCCCGGGCCGTGGGTACCCTGCTCAAGGGTGAGGGCGTGTCACTGGGCGCCCTGGGAAGCCGGGAAACGTGCGATGGAAACGAGGTAAAAATCCTTG
>JAFDKD010000169.1 GCA_019307165.1 Deltaproteobacteria bacterium
GGGCGTCAAATACCGGTCCGTCACGGCACACGTGATGATAGGCGCGAGCGCGACCGGGCGCCGCTTCCACGGCGCAGCCCTGGCAGGCCCCCAGGCCGCAGGCCATGTGGGCCTCGAGCGACACCTGGCAGTGGATATCCCGCTTCGTGGTCAGTTCGGCCACCCGCCTGAGCATGGCTTGTGGTCCGCAGGCATACACCCTCAGCCCACGGTTTTCTTCATGTGAAAGTTGCGCTTCCAGCAGTTCCGTTACCAATCCCGCGTGCCCCATGGTGCCGTCGTCGGTGGCAATGTGAACAGGCGCTTCCGACAGGTCCAGGGCTTCCAGCGGAATAACGTCGCCCCGACCGGGGAATCCCATGAGAAAGATGCATTTCTCCATTCCCAGACGCTCGTAGAGCAAGATGAGGGGGGCAATGCCGATGCCGCCTCCTACGAGGACGGCCGGTCGATCGATTCGTGTGAGATCGAACCCGTTGCCCAGGGGCCCCATCACGGAGATGCGGCCTCCTTCGGGAACCCGGGACAGCGCGACGGTACCGCGCCCGACGATTCGGTAGAGGATATGGATCTCGCTGTTGTCCCGTACCGAACAGATGGAAAAGGGACGGGGCAGCAAAGGGTCAAGCGCGGTGCCGGTCCGGATCATGACGAATTGCCCCGGCCTCGCCTCGGCCGCCATTTCCGGGGAATGCCATTTCAGAAGGAACGTGTTGGGCGCAACCTCATGGTTTGCCATGATGACCGCTTCACGGTCGTAAATGGCGGATAATTCAGAATATGAAGGGTCGCCGGATGTCATGTTTATTGGGTTCTGTAATACCATATCTTGACGGTTTTTGTGGACCAGGGGGGCGCCCCCTAGTCAAACTATAATTTTAACATATCTTAAATAGAAATTGCAAAATTAATAAAGAAATGGACATATACCTACCGGTAGGTAAATTTTTCTTTACTCTGTTGCCCGCCCTGCTTAAATTCAGATGAAGAGAACTCGCGGAACCAAAGGAAAAGAAGATATGGAGACCCGACAACCCCTATCGACCGCTGACATGGGCGCGCGCGAGCGGCTGCTGGAGTCGACCGTCAACCTGTTTGCCGAAAAGGGATACGCGGCCACGCCGGTCCGTGAAATTGTCGAGAACGCCGGGGTGACCAAGCCGGTACTCTATTATTATTTTAAGAATAAGGAAGGCTTGTTTCACGCTGTGCTGGATTGGGCGGCGGAACTCCAGGAAGAGGTGCTCGGCGAGGCGCTCAATACCCCGGGAACGGCCCTGGACAGAGTCCTGGCCATGACACAACAGATCTATCTGGGCGTCATCGAGTATCGAAATCTGTTCAGGATGATCCACAGCCTGGTCTTCGGACCCCCTCAGGCCGCCCCTGATTACGATTTCGGACGGTATCACCGCCGGATGATGGATGTCATCAGCGGGCTCTACCGGGAGGGGATCGAGAAAGGTGAGGTTAGGGGCGCGAATCCCAAAGAAGCGGCCTTGCTGATTCTGGGAATTATCGATTTTTCCCTGAACCTGGACCATGTCTACGAACAGAAGCTGGACCCCGAACGACCTCAACGGCTGATTCGCCTGGCATTCGAGGGCCTCGGGAACAGACATGTCCCATCAATGGAAACAGCGATTCCAAGACAGAGCTAACTGATGAAACATGACAACCGTCGCAAGAGGATGACATCCATCAAGAACATACCATGGACCGGGCTGCTGGCTGCAGTCGCATTGCTCCTGTGCGCCGGCTGCGACCGTTCGGAAAGCCGGGCGCAGAACGAAACAGCGCCCAAGGAGACCCGGCTGGTGAATGTGGCCGTAATGGAAGTCACGCCCGAGCCCATGAAAGACGTGCTGGTGCTGCCCGGCGAAACCGAGGCCTGGCAGGACGTGCGGGTGGCGGCCGACACCGTTGGCCGGGTGGAGTGGATCGGTCCCAAAGAAGGGGATACCGTCAAAAAAGGGCAGGTGCTGGCCAAGATCGACGTGTCGGCGTTGCGAGCCGCCCTGGATAGAGCGGAGGCCGAAACCAAGCTGGCCGATGACCTGTTCCGCCGCCGCCGGCAGCTGTTTGACAGAAAGATCATCCACCGGGAGGAACTTGAACGGGCCGAGACAGAGAGCGTGCTGGCCCAGGCCAACCTCAGACAGACCGAGATCGAATTCAACCGGGGCATTCTCAGGGCCCCGAACAAAGGGATAATCAATCACCTGTATGTAGATCAGGGCGAATTCGTGGATCGGGGCAAGCCGGTTCTCGATCTGGTCAATGTGGATAAGATCAAGATCAACGTCAACGTACCGGAGCTGGATGTCCGCTACCTTAAAAAAGGCCAGCAGGCGGGCGTCAGGATCGATGCGTTCCCCGAGAGAGAACTGACGGGCGCCGTGAAATTTGTCGCCTTCAAGGCGGACCCGGCCACCAAAACCTTTGAAGTGCGCGTTATTATCGAGAATCCCGGTCACGACATCCGTCCCGGCATGATCGCCCGCGTGGCCTTTCTGCGCCGCGTTATACCCGATGCCTTGACAGCCCCCCTGTTCGCGCTGGTGGACAAGGGCGGCGAACGGCTTCTGTTCGTGGAGAAAGACGGTGTGGTCCACGCCCGAACCGTGGCCATCGGCATTATTGAAGGCGACCGCGTCCAGATCACCAACGGGCTGGCGGCCGGTGACCGCCTCATTATCACGGGCCAGACCGAAGTGGAAGAAGGCATGAGGGTCCGGGTCCGATGATCGTCAATCAACTCGCCCTCAAGCGCCAGACCACGGTCCTGGCGCTGCTCGTCTTTATCATCATTGTCGGGGTCTATTGCTACGTGACCCTTCCCCGGGAGTCCTTCCCTGATATCACCATCCCCTATGTCTTTGTCACCACCACCTATGAGGGCGTGGCCCCCCAGGACATGGAGGAACTGATAACCATCCCCATCGAGCGGAAACTCAAGGGCCTCAGCGATACGGAAGAGATCCGTTCCACGTCGGCCGAGGGGATATCCACGGTGGCGGTCAAGTTCCTGCCATCCGTGGACATCGACGACGCGGTCCAAAAGGTTCGTGACAAGGTGGATCAGGCCAAGGGGGACCTGCCGCGAGACCTGCAGGACGACCCCGTCATACAGGAAGTCAATTTTTCCGACCTGCCCGTGATCCGTGTGGTCCTGTCCGGCCCTTTCGGCTTGAGACGGCTTCAGCAATTCGCCGAGGACATGGAAGACCGTATCGAGTCCATACAGGGCGTTTTGGACGCGCGTATTTCGGGCGGGCTTGAGCGGGAAATCCATGTGGAGTTCGACCTGGACCGGGTGGGGGCCTACAATGTCCCCTTTTCAAGCCTCATCAACGCGGTCACCCAGAGCAACGTCAACATGCCCGGCGGGAGCATGGACATCGGCGAGGGCAAGTACCTGGTTCGGGTCCCCGAGGATTTCAAACACCCGTCTGAGATCTTCTCCATCGTGGCCTTTGTAAGGGACGGCAAGCCGGTCTACCTGAGGGACGTGGCTTACATCCGGGACAGCCACAAGGACCCCCTCACCCGCAGCCGCATCAACGGCCGGGACAGCGTCACGGTGGCCGTGCAGAAGCGCAGCGGGGAGAATATCGTCCGGGTCACCGATGAGGTCAAGCGGATTGTGGAAGACATGCGGTCCCAGTTTCCGCCGGCCCTCAACATCGACCTTACCTCGGACATGTCCAACGACGTCCGGCTCATGGTCTCGGACCTGGAAAACAACATCCTTTCCGGTCTTATCCTGGTGCTCGCCGTCATCGTCTGCTTCATCGGCGGTCGGTCGGCTGTCTTTGTGGCGCTGGCCATCCCCTATTCCATGTTTATCACCTTTACCCTGCTGACCGGATTCGACATCACACTCAACATGGTGGTGCTTTTTTCCCTGATCCTGGTCCTGGGCATGCTCGTGGACAACGGCATTGTTATCGTTGAGAACATCTACCGGCACATGCAGGAGGGGGAGAACAGGCAGGATGCGGCCCGCAGCGGCACGGACCAGGTGGCGTGGCCCGTAATCACATCCACCCTCACCACACTGGGCGCCTTTTTCCCCATGCTTTTCTGGCCCGGCATCATGGGGGAATTCATGGGCTATCTTCCCCTGACGCTCATCATGGCCCTGTCCGCCTCCCTGTTCGTGGCCCTGGTCATCAATCCCGTGCTGTCCGCCCGGTTTCAGACCGTGAAGGCGGCCAAGACCGGGAAAAAGGGCCAAAAGAGAAAAGAACCTCTGGCCAAGCGGCTCTACTTCCGTCTCCTGGTCTTTTCCCTGAACCATCGCGTTTTTGTGGTGTTCACGGGGTTCGTCCTCCTCATCGGTTCCGTCATGGCATTCGGCCTTTACGGCAAAGGGAGCGAGTTTTTTCCCGACACGGAGCCGAAACGGGCGTACGTGCATATCAAGGCGCCGGAGGGAACTAACCTGGACGCATCGGACCGGCTTGTACGGCAGGTGGAGAACATCGTTTCCCAGTATGATGACATAAAATATGTCATCGCCAATATCGGTTCCGTGGGCGGGGACCCCTTTTCCCAGGGAGGCACCGGGACCCACATCAATCGTGTGGCGCTGGACTTCAAGGATTTTCACGACCGTTCCCGACCCTCCTCCGGGATTGTAATGGAGATCCGTGAAAAAATTCTGGATACCGTAAAGGGCGCCGAAATTCAGGTGGAAAAGGAAGCGGAAGGGCCTCCCACGGGCGCTCCCGTGAGTATCGAAATCACCGGAAAGGATATCCTGGTTCTGGGCGATCTGGCGGGACGGGTCCGGAAGCTGATCAAGGATGTTCCCGGGCTGGTGGACCTGAAAGACAATTTCGTCAAGGGGAAGCCGGAGATCCAGGTGCGGGTGGACAAGGAAAAGGCCGCCTTGCTCAATCTGGACACCTATACCATCGCCTACACGATCAAGGCGGCCATCAACGGGGTCAAGGTGGGGGTATTTCGGGAAGGCAAGGACGAATACGATATCATCGCCCGGCTGCCGGAGCGGGACCGCGACTCTTTGGAGAATTTGAAAAGCATCACCATATCTGGCCCGCTGGGAGAGCCCGTTCCCCTGACCAGCGTCGCCAATGTGTCTCTGGGAAGCGGCCTGGGGGCCATCATGCGGCTGGATCAGAAACGGGTGGTCACCATATCGGGCGACGTGTCGGGCCGGTTGGCCAACGATATCATCCGGGATATCGACCGCCTGATGTCCCGGGATGTGGAATGGCCCCGCGGCTATTCCTATCGCTTTTCCGGGGAACAGGAGGAACAGCAAAAGTCTCAGGATTTTCTGGCCAAGGCATTCGTGGCCGCCCTTTTTATCATATTCCTCGTACTGATCACCCAGTTCAACTCGATCGTCACACCCTTCATTATTCTCACATCCGTCCTCCTTTCCCTGATCGGCGTCTTTCTGGGGCTGCTCGTCACGGGTACGGCGTTCGGGATCATCATGACCGGTATCGGCGTCATCAGCCTTGCCGGCGTGGTGGTGAACAACGCCATCGTGCTTATCGATTACTATCATCAGCTGATGGCAAAGGGGCTTTCATCGCGGCAGGCCCTTGAACGGGCGGGCATGGTGCGATTCCGCCCGGTGATGCTGACGGCCATTACCACCATCCTGGGACTGCTTCCCATGGCCACGGGCATCAGCGTGGATTTTCGCAACATGGCCATTCTGGTGGGCGGCGAATCGTCCCAGTGGTGGGGGCCCATGGCCGTGGCCGTGGTTTTCGGTCTGGGCGTGGCCACCCTGCTGACCCTTGTGGTGGTGCCGGTCCTCTGTTCCCTGGCGCACAGTGCCGGTGAGCGGTTTAGAAAAGGATAGGGACCCGTTGGAAAGGCGATCCTCCGTCAGGGTCGCGGTTAAAACCGCTTCTACAGAGGAGTAGCGTCGCACGGGTATGTTATTGTAGGAGCGGCTTCAGCCGCGACAAAAACCGGCAGGTTGACCATCTCTGCAACCTTCATTATTCGACATTCGGTGTTCGTTATTCGATATTCTCGGTCAAATACCAAATATCATCCATGAAATCGAAAAAAACCATCGACATCCATGTCAACGGTTATGTCTGCGAGATTGTCTGCGGCCAGATCCCGGTTCTTGCGAGAGAGGCGGTCGCGCGCCATCTCATAAAAAACCGCGATGACGCCCATATTCCCGAATGGATGAAAAAGCGGTATCCGAGCTATGTCAACCCCGACGCCGTCAAGGACCTGTGGTACCAACAAAATGACGTCATGGCGAACATCATGAAGTCATGCGGCCCACCGTGGACCGGTTACAGGGACGTCAACGGGTTTTGCATGATGCGGGGTTTCGGAACGGGAAAAGGGGATATGGGCCTTTTTGATATCGAGGTTTTCGAGGAAGGCACCCGGGTGACCGGGTTCGTGCCTTTTGAACCGACGGTGGATATCGGCAAAAGGCTGGGCTCCATCGGCCATATCAGACAGGCTCGAGACAGGGCGCCCGATGTCCCGCGTGCGGCGGCGGGGCATGTCGCCGTCAGCGGGGGTTCTTGGGCCAAAGGGACCATGCTTTTCTCGGCCTTTTCCCACACGGCATTCGATGAGGATG
>JAFDKD010000878.1 GCA_019307165.1 Deltaproteobacteria bacterium
AGACCCATCCGTAATGCCAGGGCAGCCCCACCTGGTGAACCACGTTCCCCTGGATTTTGAAAGGACGGAAACGGCAGGTCACGATGGCCACCGCTTCAACCTTCCCGCGGGCCGATTCCACCCTCACCTTTTCGCCGTTCTTGATGCCCTTAAGCTTTGCCAGTTCCTGGCTCATCTCGACGAAAAGTTGGGGCTGGGCCTCCAGGAGCCACGGCTGCCAGCGCGTCATGACGCCCGTCTGCCAATGCTCGCTGACGCGGTATGTGGTTCCCACAAAAGGATACCGCGGGTCGCAGGTCCTGTAGACGTCCGCGTCGGTGGAGTAGGTGGGCGCCGTCGGGTTGACGAGCTGAGAGGACAGGAGGTTTTTCTCCACCGGACACTCCATGGGTTCGTAGTGTTCCGGGAACGGTCCGTCCGCCCTGCCCGGGCCGAACACCCGCGCGTGCCCCTCCGGCTTCATGATGAAGGGGTACTTGGTCTTGGGATTCGGTGTGCCGTCCGCCTTGAGCATGGGCGGCCATCCGCCGTCGGGCACGTCGCCCACCCAGCCGCCTTTTCCACCCTTGGCGTTGGGGTTCCATTTGATAACCGGGTGCTCCTTGTCCCACGGGTTCCCATATTTGTCCACCGAGGCGCGATTGTAAATGATGCGGCGGTTGACCGGCCAGCACCAGGACCAGCCCAGGTTGAGGCCGATGCCGTCTTTCTCCCTTTCGCGCCTGGCCGCCATATTTCCTTTGGCGGTGTATGAATTGCAGTAGAGCCAGTTGGCGCTGCTGGTGGAGCCGTCGGCCTGGAGATAAGCGAAACTGGGAACCAGATCGCCCCGCTTGAAGTTCTTTCCCTTGACGGTCACGTCCTTTTGGAAATACCCGTTGATCTCTTTGGCCATCTTGTGGGCGTCGAAGGCCCCGTTGGAAACGTAGTCCCACTTGAGGTTGAGGATGGGGTCTGGAAAAACGGCGTTTGCATCCTTCTTGTATAGTTCCTTGATCTCGTTCATGAGATCGATCAGGATGTCGCCGTCCGGTTTTGCCTCGCCTGGCGGCTCCGCGGCCTTGTAACGCCACTGCATCCACCGCCCGCTGTTGGTAATGGACCCTTCTTTTTCAACGGACACGGCGCAGGGCAGGAAAAAGACCTCGGTTTTGACGTTTTTCGGGTCCATTCCCGGCCCTTTCCAGAAGGATCCTGTCTCGTTGTCAAAGATGTTTACGTTGACCATCCAGTCCAGCTCGGTCAGGGCCTTTCGGGTCTTGTTGGAATTGGCCCCGGATGCGGCCGGGTTCTGGCCCCAGGCAAAAAAGCCCGTGAATTCCCCTTTGTACATGACGTCGAACAGGTCCAGCCAGCTATAGGCCTTGCCGTCGTCCAGTTTGGGCAGCCAGTTGTACCCGAAGTCGTTTGCTTTGGTGGCGGCATCGCCGAAAAATGACTTCAGGAGGCTGACGGAGTACTTGGGGTAATTGCCCCACCAGTTGGCGCTGAGGGGGTCATTGGTCTTGGGGGTGTATTTTGTGTTGTATGCCCCCAGGGTCGGTAGAGAGGCCTTGGGCGTTTTCAGGTATCCGGGCCAGATGTGAAACAGGATGCAGTGGTCCGTAGACCCCTGGACATTCGATTCCCCGCGAAGGGCGTTCACGCCCCCGCCCGCAACGCCCATGTTACCCAGGAGCAGCTGGATCATGGCCATGGTCCGGATGTTCTGCACGCCCACGGTGTGCTGGGTCCAGCCCATGGCGTACATGATGGTCCCGGCCTTTCCCTTTTGCCCGGTGGCGGTGTACATCTCGTAAACCTTCAGCAGGTCCTCTTTCGGGGTGCCGGTGACGGCCGAGACCGTGTCCAGATCGTAGCGGCCGTAGTGCTGCTTCAGCAGCTGTAAGACGCATCGGGGGTCTTTCAGGGACCGGTCCTTTTTCGGGTTTCCCTTCGCGTCTTTGGCAAAAGCCCACATCTTTTTGTCGTATTTCTTCTTCTTGGCGTCATAGCCGGAGAAGAGCCCGTCCTCAAAGCTGAAGGTATCCGCAACGATAAAAGCCGCGTTGGTGTATTCGGCCACGTATTCCTTGAAGTACCTGCTGTTGTCGATGATGTATTTGATCATGCCGCCCAGGAAGGCGATATCGGTCCCGGACCTGAGGGATGTGAAGAAATCCGCTTTCGAGGAAGTCCGCGTGAATCGGGGATCCACGCTGATGAGTTTGCCCCCCCGCTTCATGGCTT
>JAFDKD010000879.1 GCA_019307165.1 Deltaproteobacteria bacterium
ATCAACAGGCAGAAAGCAATGATGGTAATTTTCAGTTTCAAAGACATGACGCCTCACGGGCAAAGCCGCTCACCTGTCGCGGCTTCCTTGAGCCGTTTGTCGAATGTCAGGAGGTGGAGTTCCGGTATTCTTTTTTGAAGTGTTTTTGCAGCTGCCAGGTGCCAGAGGTCTGCGCCTCTTAGCGGCCAGAGAGAGGCAAGCGGTTGAACATGGTCCCATTCAGGCATGGCATTAAGACGCAGCCATGGGCCTTTTTCCAGGACCTCAAAGACCGCCTTGACCAGAATGTCCGTGAGCATCCGGTCTCGTTCCAATCGGGAAATCACGGCACAGGTCTCGGCATATGCCAAGGTTGATAATAAATGAAAACCGCTCTTCCTCGCCCATTCATGGGCAATGACGCTATGGTTATCTTCAATAAGGACGGAAAGAACGGCTGAGGCATCCCAATACACGGCAACGGATAGGGTTTCAGTCATTGCCCCGGTCCTCCTGAAGATATTTCTGGGCAATATTACCCGAAATGGGAATAGGCGGCGGCAAAAGTCTTTTCCTTTTTTCCTGATCCATCCCTGAGATCATTCCCTGATCTTCGAGGCGCTGTATGCGCTCCATCAGGGAGAGGTCGTTCCTTGGCAGGGGTATAATTTTACCGACGGGCCGGTTTCTGTCCGTCAGGAGAACCTCACTGCCATTCTGCACCATTTTGAGCAGTTTACTGAGTTTGGCTTTGGCTTCTCTTACGCCTACCGTGATCGTTTGCATGGCCGACCTCATGTGTAATCTATGTAGTTCGTTATCATTGTGACTACTGTAACCATTTCAAGTCTTTCCGTCAAGGCGTTGGTGCGGTTTAAACTGAAGGAATTTCCGTATCCACAGTCCTGGACCCTATTTCACCCGACAGCAGTTTTTCTCGAATGATCTGCTTCAAATCCATTCCCTTTAACTTGAGGCCTTTTCTGCCGTATTTCATGTTGGCCTCAATCACATGCCATTTCCCCCGGCTTTCGATGAGGTCCAGGCCCACATCGTCGAATCGGCATTTTCGCGCGGTATCCATGGCAAGCGCAATGGCCCGGTCGGGAATATGGCCGAAACGCAACTCAGCGCCCTGAGCCACGTTGGCCCGAAAGTTTTCGCGACCCACGACCCGCCAGTAGGCAAGAACGGGTCGATAGTTGATCGCAACCACGCGCAGGTCTCTGACATGGGGAAGATACGCCTGAATATACGCCACTTTGGTGCGGGCTAAATAGGCGTCCAGGTCTGCCGCATTTTCAATCTTGAACACCCCTCTGCCCTGGGCGGAACATCGCGGCAGCTTGGCAATGAAAGGGAACTGAAAATCATTAACAATATCCTTATGATGTAACGCATAGTAAAAGCGAGTTCGAGGATGCGGAATTCCCAGCATGGTAAACAGGGTGGTCTGCTTGATCTTTTCATCGGCGTAGAGATGGGTCTCCAGGCTCGGAAATATGGGCCTGCCCAGGGTGGTTAAAAACTGGGCGTAATTGCGCGTGGGGTACAGGACGACCGAGGTTCCCAGTATAAGGTCCCGTTCATCAGGGGAGTAATCCATGAAATTGGGCTTCACCCCGAGGGTCAGCACTTCCGGTACGCCCCGAAGCCTGCTGCCAAGGGCGATGAATGGCTGCCGCATACGTCTCCTGCCGTTTCGTTTCGCGTTGAGCTTGTCTTTTCACTGCAACGGGGGTGTTTCTTTTTGACAGGATAACAGGATTCACAGGATTTCGCTCAGGTTATTTTATTCCATCTCACTCGGCCTGTGTCATGTGCACCACCCGCTGCGGGAACGGGATCTCGATGCCGACTTCATCGAACGCCTCCTTGAACTTCCGCGTGAGGTCGAATTTAACGCCCCAGTAGTCTGCCTTTTTCACCCAGGGCCGCACCACCAGATTGACGCTGGAATCGGCCAGTTCGGATACCGCGATCTGTGGCGCCGGGTCGGACAGAATCCGCTGATCGGACTTAATAATTTCCGTCATCACGTCGTAGGCCTTCTGGATATCGGAGCTGTAGCCGATGCCCATGACCATGTCCACCCTCCGGGTGTCATAGGCCGAAATATTCTTGATGGTGTCGCCAAAAATCTTGCCGTTGGGGACCATGATCTTGATGTTGTCGGGCGTTGCCATCACGGTGGTGAAAAGCTTGATCTCCTTAACGGCGCCGACAACGCCCGCGGCTTCA
>JAFDKD010000880.1 GCA_019307165.1 Deltaproteobacteria bacterium
GGGAGAAGGACTTTTTATCCTCAGGCTTCAGGGCTACATTTTTTTTGGAACTGCCCACAATTTGTACCGCAGGGTCCGCGATCGGGCTGAGGACCCCGGACTTCCGAATATTCACTATGTAGTCCTCGATTTTGCGAGAGTCACTGGACTCGATTCTTCCGCCGAATTCTGTTTTCTGAAGATGTTACAGTTGGCAGACTCAAGGGATATCAACCTGGTGTTTACACAGATGACGTCTGACCTGCAAAAGCAATTGAAGAAGACGGTTTTTACATCGGAACACAGCGCCGTTTTACGCATTTTCCCTGATCAGGATCATGGCGTTGAGTGGTGTGAAAACCAGATCCTGACATCTGAGAATGTTTTGCAAGAGGGAAGGAAACGGTCGCTGTTCAGCTATCTTGAAAAATCGTTTCCTGAAACAGTTGAAGTGGCACGGATAATGGACTACCTCGACAAAAGGGAGGTCGATGAGGGCTATTGTTTGATGCGCCAAGGTGAAGCTTCAGACGGACTTTACTTCATTGAATCCGGTCAGGTCATTGCGCAGGTTTCGCCAGACGAGATCTCACAAGATGAATCCGTGAATTCCGAGTCAGGACATGGCAGGACGGTTCGGTTGCGGGCCATGCGACCCGGGACTGTTGTGGGGGAAGTGGGCATGTATCTTGGCATTCCCCGTACGGCCTCCGTGGTTGCCAACAGGCCCAGCACGCTTTATTACCTCTCTTCGGAAGCCCTGATGAAAATGGAGGAAAAAGACCCGGCGCTTGCCTCCGCATTTCACCAGTTTATCGCCCGGCTTCTTGCCGAACGGCTCTCCGATAACAGCAGGACAATCCAGGCCCTATGCGGATAAGGGACTCTCAACTGTGAAAGGTATTTGTCATTGACATACAATAGCCCATTCCCTATATTCTTGTTTTATAAAAGAATTGTTATCAATTCAGGCATATATTCTGCTGGGAGGCGTGCGGTCGCATCACGTCCTGTTGTCCTGTCGGCTTTGATTTGAAATTCCTTAGGGTTCGCGCAAAAATGTGAATTTTTTTGCGTGAACCCTTAAATTAACGCCATTGGCGTGAGGTTTTATCCCGTAAAAGGAGGGAGTAAAGGGCATGTTCAAGGAAGAGCGAGACGAGAGCCAGTTCAAATGGAGCATGTTGGGCGATATTGAAAAAGGGCGTCCCAATCTCGGCCCGGTGTGCCAAGTGGCCGTTTACCGACTGATGCAGTACACGATTCGGGACATCCTCATCCGGGATTTCGGGGTCGAAGAGGCTGACAGGATCTTTTTCGAGGCCGGCAAGAAGGCCGGTGAAGAGTTCTATGAAAATATACTAACCGAGAAGAATGATTTGAAGGGTTTGTTCGCCGACCTTCAGCGCACATTGAAAGAGCTCGGTATCGGGATTTTTCGTGTGGAGTCTGCAGATTTTGAGAGGGGCTCTTTCGTGATAACGGTGGCCGAGGACCTCGATTGCTCGGGCATTCCCATTTGCTCGGAGAACATCTGCATTTACGACGAGGGGTTTATCGCAGGACTGCTGTTTGCCTACTCGGGAAAGGATTTCACCGTGAAGGAAGTCGACTGCTGGGGCACCGGGGAACGGGTCTGCCGTTTTAAAGTGGACCCCAAATGAGGCGCACCGATGATCTCCGTTGAAGAAGAGCTCATTGACGCGATTACAGCAACTTTTCATTACCTTAGAAACGGTAAAATCCCACCGCCGATCGCCATACCGGATGACCTCCCCGACAACGAGATCCGACAGCTCATCACATTTGTGAATCGTTTCCTCTCTGAATTTTCTTTCTTTGCCGAGGCCATGGATCAGATCGCCCAGGGAGAACTGGAGTTTTCCCCTCTGTTAGGGCGGATGGCCATTGCCCAGTCCTTAAAGACCCTCCAATCGAACTTACGGCACCTCAACTGGAAGACCCAACAGATCGCCGCAGGTGATCTGGAGCAGAAAGTCGATTTCATGGGGGATTTTTCCATCGCCTTCAACAGCATGACCCAGCAGCTCAAGGACTCGTACGAGGAACTCGATCGGCGCAACCAGTTTATCCGCAAGACCTTTGGTCGGTACACGAGCGATGAAATCGTGGAAGCGCTCCTTGACATGCCTGACGGGCTCAAGCTCGGTGGTGAGAAACGGGAGGTTACGCTGCTCATGTCCGATCTTCGTGGCTTCACCGCCCTTGCGGAACGGCTTGCGGAACGGCTCGAGCCCGCCGATGTAGTTGCCTTGCTAAACCAATATTTCTCGGCCATGGTCGATACGATCCAAAGAAGCGGCGGAACCATCGATGAGATCATTGGAGACGCCATCCTGGTGCTTTTCGGTGCCCCCGTGGCCATGGAGGACGGTGCCCAACGTGCGGTGCGATGCGCCCTAGAGATGCAAAAAGCGATGGGCGGAGTGAATGAACACAACCAGAAGAGGGGTTGGCCGGAGATTGAGATGGGGATAGCCCTCCACTCCGGGGAGGTGGTGGTAGGGAACATCGGTTCGACAAAGCGGTCGAAGTACGGGGTCGTGGGACGGACCGTCAACCTGACGGCGCGGATCGAGAGCTTCTCCGTGGGCGG
>JAFDKD010000881.1 GCA_019307165.1 Deltaproteobacteria bacterium
CTGCCCTCTGTCCTCTGCCCTCTGTCCTCTGCCCTCTGTCCTCTGCCCTCTGTCCTCTGCCCTCTGTCCTCTGTCCTCTGTCCTCTGCCCTCTGTCCTCTGCCCTCTGCCCTCTGCCCTCCGACCTCTGGTCCTCCGCCTTCCAATTCCTTGCCATGTGGCCGTTTGAGTTGTTATACTAAATTTCGTTCTATTTCTAAAAGCCGGAAATTCCCTGTTCGACCGAATTTATCATTCTGGAGGTAATACCGTGAAAAATGGCTTCCCGAAAAGCCGTTTCGGCAAGGCCACGGTTATGTGGCTTTGCTGTATGGCCCTTGGCGCATGGGTTTCATCGTGCGCCACCAAACAGGTGCGGCCGGGTCTGGAGCAGTACCGGCCCCGAAACGCCGAAGAAATGCGCGTTGTACAATTGATGCTTGAACTGCAGCGCGCCCTCAATGCGGCCGACGCCGCCGGCGTGCTGTCCATCTACAGCCGGGACGCCGGTATTATGATGGACCTGACGGGCGAACGAATCGGCGTGTTGCTCACAAAGGAGGAATACGCGCCGAAGTTGGTCGGAAAAATGGGTAAGCCGTCATTCAAGAACTGTAGCTACCTGTTTAAGTTCCTTGAGCCCACGGAGTTTTTTCTCGATGAAAACGACGCCGTCATGACGCTCCCTCTGGAGGTTGACGGCACCCGTTGCGATTACCGCGAAAAAGCCGTTTTTAGTTTTGAATTCGTGAAAACACCGCTCGGCTGGCGCATCGGCAAAAGCACGTGGGAAGTGCTGGAGTCCACGCATCCCAAATTCAAGGGACCTGGAAAAAACCGTTAGAATGGGAGACACGCCGACCGAAAAAGTGGCCATCCGAAGCAGCGACGGCGTATTGTCTCGCTTGACCGTCTACCGAGCCGGCCGCCGGGATGCCTCCGTCGTCATATGCCTGCCCGCCATGGGTGTCAAGGCGAGCTATTACGGCCCCCTTGCCCGGGCTCTGGTTAAGGGCGGCCGGAACTGCATAACGGCGGACTTGAGGGGGCATGGGGAAAGCGGGGCGCGACCGGCCCGCGGCACGGACTTCGGGTACGGCGAAATGGTAAAATGCGATTGGCCCGCCGTCATATCCCGGTCCAAGGCCCTCTTTCCCGAGGCCCCGACGGTGATACTGGGGCACAGCCTGGGAGGCCAACTCAGCACGCTGTACATGAGCGAGCACCCGGAGCAAGTGCGGGCGCTGATCATGGTGGCGGCCCCGTCTCTGTACTACCGCAACTGGTCTTTTCCCCGCTCGCTGTGGCTTCTCTATTCCACGCAGCTGTTCCGATGGGTCTCCGCGCTCCTGGGGTATTTCCCCGGCAGACGGATGGGGGTCGGCGGTACCGAGGCGGCGGGTGTGGCAAGGGACTGGGCCCGTGTGGTCCGAAAGGGCCGATATGACATGATCGATCCGGCCCACGATTACGTGGAACTGCTGAAAGGCCTTCGCATGCCCCTGCTCGCCATGTCCTTTTCCGATGACGAATTCGCCCCGAGGCGAGCAGTGGACGGCCTTTGTGCAACAATGACGGGGGTCGATTTGACGCGGTGGCATATTACTACGGAGGAGATGGGTTGTAAAACGCTCGGGCATTTCGCGTGGGTGAAGGAGAGCGAAAAACTGGCGGATAAAATGTCGGAGTGGCTGGTGGGGCTGGGCCTCTAACCTGTGTCCATCCAGGCTCATCAAAGACATGTCTCACGCCTGAATTGGACACGATGTGCTTTGAGGATGGCCCCGGCTTCGCTGGGGTCTCTTCAGGGCTGTCAACGAGTGAATGTTTAATCGACAGCCACTCCTGCTTGTTCCAGGCGAAGCGGTGCTCGGAATCATTGGTTTGTAGGGCGGCATTTTATATGCCGCCGCAGATCGGTTGGTCACCGCCGAGTAGGGAGGCGGGATGTAAAATCCCGCCCTACAGCAACTTGTGAGCGCAATTGAATGAAATCGATTACGATGACGACTACGACCACGAACACAAATGTTACCGGTTTTACCCGGATATGAGAAACAGACATCGGAGGATCGACGACCATGAATTTCGAGCACATTCTTTATGACGTGGATGACCGGATTTCCACCATTACGCTTAATCGACCGGAGAACCTGAACGCATGGACCCCTACCATGATGAGCGACATGTTGCGGGCGCTGGATGCGGCGGATGCGGATGACGATGTCCGCGTGGTTATGTTATCGTAACGGGGGCGGGCAAGGCCTTTTGCGCGGGAGCGGATTTGAGCGGCGGCGGGTTCGGTGCCCGGGGCGCCACCGAGGAAGCCGTCAAAAACCACAGGGACAGCGCCGGACAGGTCACCCTGAGGATGTATGACATGAAAAAACCCCTCATTGCGGCCATCAACGGGCATGCGGTGGGGGTGGGCATTACCATGACACTCGCCATGGATGTTCGGATCGCGTCCGAAGCGGCCAAAAAAATCGGGTTCGTTTTCAACCGTCGGGGCATTGTTCCTGAAGGGTGCAGCACCTACTTTCTGCCCAGAATCGTGGGAATCAGCATGGCCTCCGAACTGATGCTTACCGGGAGGCTGTTCACGGCAGAAGAAGCCCTTGGAATGGGCCTCGTCAGTCGGGTCGTTCAGCCCGGCGAACTCCTGCCTGCCGCCAGGAAGCTGGCCCTGGAGATCGCGGACAATACGTCGCCCGTTTCCACGGCCCTTGCCCGGCAGATGCTTTGGAAAACGCTGGGGGAGGATCACCCCATGGCGGCTCACATTCTGGAATCCAGATCGCTTGGCCACATGTTTTTGTCTGAAGACTGCAAGGAGGGCGCCATGTCTTTCCTCGAAAAACGGCCCGCGCGGTTTCGGATGAAACCGAGTCGGGACATGCCCGATTTTTATCCCTGGTGGGACGAGCGCAGCTTCAAGTAAAGAACCAAGGGCATTTATAAGGGAAAAGAAAATTTAGAATTTAGAAATTAGAATTTAGAAAGCTAGGACGAGAGTCTAGAGTCTAGAGAAAATATATAGACAATTTAAATTCAGTTG
This sequence comes from Deltaproteobacteria bacterium, assembly GCA_019307165.1. Classification (GTDB taxonomy): domain Bacteria; phylum Desulfobacterota; class DSM-4660; order Desulfatiglandales; family Desulfatiglandaceae; genus JAFDKD01. The sequence goes on from JAFDKD010000881.1 coordinate 3,037, forward strand.
GCATTGTTTTTTATGACACCTCTTGTGTAACTTCGTAGGGTTCAAAGGTTCAAGGTTCAAAGGTTCAAGGTTCAAAGGTTCAAGGTTCAAGGTTCAAGGTTCAAAGGTTCAAGGTTCAAGGTTCAAAGGTTCAAAGGTTCAAAGGTTCAAG
>JAFDKD010000882.1 GCA_019307165.1 Deltaproteobacteria bacterium
GAAGTCAGAGGACGGAGAGCAGAGGTCGGAATGAGCAATTCGCGCAACCTGCAACCCGTAACTCGCAACCTGTAACCCGCAACCCGTAACTCGCAACCCTGAACCTTTGAACCTTGAACCTTTGAACCCTGCGAAGTTACACAAGGGCGTTCAGCATTCAGCATTTATCAGAAGTCGAAGATAGCGTCCAATTCCTCGTCCTTGACCATGAACACCTTGTTGTGGGGCGGCAGGGGCTCTTCGTAGAAGAAGGGGGCCAGCCTGTCGTCAGCGCTGGTAAGCCCCGCCTTTTTGTTGAACTCCCGTTCCGCCTTCAGGGTCCTGATGCCCATGGCGTCCATGTCGTCCTGTTTCAGGTCGGTGCCGAGTTTGGTGTTCATGAGTTGGAGAAGCGCCTTCGCCGCGTTGGGCGCGGCAAGTACGGTGCCGGCCAGCATGCAGATGCCCGTATTATCAACGGTGGCCATCATTATTTGGGCGTTTCTTGAGGCATCGACCTGGCCTTCCGGCGACAGGGGATCCAGTGCCTTGCTCATATAGGCCCCCACCAGGTTCCCGGCCGTGTGGTCCGCACCCATGGGGGATGTGGCATAGGTGACGCCGTTTCCCTGCATGGCCCTTGGATCGTAAGCGGCGATGCTCTGGTTCTTGACCACAGGCACCCGGTGATGATCAAAGTGCTTTCCCACCGCCGCCGGGCCGTTCCCGATGACCCGGCCGATTTCCGATCCTTTTGCGATTTCTTCCATCATGTCGATGGCCGCCTGAGCGTCCCCAAAAGGCTTGTAGCCTGCGTCCATGGCCACGGCAATGGCCGTGCCCGTGTTCATGGTGTCCAGGCCGATGTCATCCGCCAGCCGGTCAAGCTGTGCGATGACATCCAGGTCGGCGATGCCGGTCATGCCGCCCATGGACCAGATGGTTTCGTACTCCAGTGAAGAGGTGACGAATTTGCCTGCCGGGTCTACGAACTCGTTGGAACAATGAAGGATGCACTGGGTACAGCCCGTGTGCGTGGTTTTCCCCCCGCGTTCCTGGATGGTCTGGGCCATGGTCTCTCCGCTCACCTTTTCAAAGCCCTCCAGCGTCCCCTGGGTGGCGTTGTAGCTGGGAAAGGCGCCCATGGCGTTGACCGCGGACACCAGTCCGGCGGTGCCGAGGGCGGCCATCATTTTGCCGGTAAACGGATTTTTCATGAGGATTTCGGCAAAGGCCTTGGCCGCTTCCTTAAAGGCATCGGGATCGGCCAGGGCGTCGGCGTCTTTGCCTTCCTGGGCGACAACCACGGCCTTGAGCCCCTTGGACCCCATGACCGCGCCCATGCCGCCTCGGCCTGCCGCCCTGCAGGGCCGGCCGTCCACGTCGGAGGCCTGGATAGAGGCCGAACCGAGTTTGTATTCGCCCGCGGGCCCGATACAGGCCACGCCGTTTTTCTCGCCGTAGGCCGCCATCAGTTTTTCAACGAGCGCATAGGTGCGCATCCCCCCATATTCATTCCCGGGGACGAGTTCGGCCGCACCGGTTTCGTCGATCCGGAGGATGTACCATTCCCCCTCAGGCGCCCGGCCTTCCACGATAATGGCGGTGATACCCAGTTTGCCTAGAGCGGCCGCGATGGTACCGCCGACATTGCTTTCCTTGATACCTCCGGTAAGGGGGCTTTTGGCGCCGATCGACAACCGGCTGGTATTGACCAGGCTGGTACCGGTGAGTATGCCCGGGGCAAACACGAGTTTGTTTTCCGGGCCAAGGGGATCGCAGGTAGGGGGCACTTCCGTGTTGATGAAAATGGAGGTCAGGCCCCTGCCGCCGAGTCCTTGATAGGCCGACGGGACGTCTTCAACAGCGATGGTTTTTTCGGTCATGTCGATACGCAGAAATTTCATGTTCTCCTCCTTGGTTGACAGCGGTGTTGACCTTTCCTATTCTGGCATTCGTTGAATGTTGAATATTGCCGGTAAATCCGTTTCATGCAAGGCCGCAGTATATGGACAGGCCCCTGTGCCCGTCAAGGGAAACCCTTTAGCTCCGTAAATAAAATGGCAAAAAGCATAACACATGAGCGGGAAAGAGTTCTCTTTTCCGACCCGTCCAAGGGTGTGCGTGGGTGCGGGCATAAGGAGTTGCGGATGAATAACGAAGAAAAGACATATCTGCCGAAACTGGAAGGACACGGGTGTTTTGCCTGCGGCACGGCCAATCCCATAGGCC
>JAFDKD010000883.1 GCA_019307165.1 Deltaproteobacteria bacterium
TTTACGAACCTCCATCTCATCATGTTCGCCGCCTCGATCCTGTTGATCGGGGGTCTGATGCTCTTCCTGGCCAAGTCGAGACCGGGTAAGGCCATCAGGGCCGTGATCAGCAACCCGGAAATGGCGGGCGTCATCGGCATCAACATCAACCGGGTCTACCTGCTGTCCCACGTTCTGGGAGCCGTCCTGGTGGGGTTCGCGGCCATTCTGGTGACCCTGGAGCGGGGCGCGACGCCGGAATTGGGGACCTGGGCCATCCTCTATTCCTTCATTCCCGTGATCATCGGGGGCGTGGGGAGCATGTTCGGGGCAGGTGTGGCGGGATTCATCATCGGGTTCGCCGACAGCATCGGCATCTGGAAAATTCCCTCCCAGTGGCAGCTCGGGATTGCCTTCGTGGTCCTGCTTGTGGTGTTGATCATCAAACCGAACGGCCTTTTTGGCTTCAGCGTGTATCGCGGGAAGATCTGAGAGCAGGCAGATTAGTTATGGACTATATTATTCATATCCTCATCATGATTTGCATTTACAGCATCCTGGGTGTTTCCTTCAACCTCATCCTGGGCTATACGGGTCTTATCGCCATGTGCCATGCCGCCTTCTTCGGCATCGGCGCATATGCCGCCGCCCTTGTGGGTATTCATCTGGGCCTGAATTTTGTGGCCGGCATCTTCGCAGGCATGGTGGTGGCCGGGGTCATCGGCCTCCTGGTGGCGCTTCCGGCCATTCGGGTTCGAGACGAATACCTTATCGTCACCACCCTCGCCCTTCTCATGATCATCTATACCGTCATGATGAACTGGCTCGACGTGACGCGAGGCGCGGCCGGGATTTCCGGGATCCCCAGACCGAGGCTTTTCGGCCTGGAAATCTCGACCCCGGCCCATTTTCTCCCGCTGATGGTCGTTTTCGGGCTGATCTGTGTTCTGGTCAGCCGCAGGATCGTTTCATCTCCATTCGGAAGGGCCCTCAAGGCACTCCGGGAAGACGAAGTGGCGGCCCAGGCCTTGGGCAAAAACATTGCCTCCTACAAAATCAGGGTCTTTGTTTTGGGCGGGGCGCTGGCCGCCGTTGCGGGCGCCCTCCTTGCCCATTACACAACCTACATCAGCCCCTTTTACTTCACGTTGACCGACAGCATCTTCATATTCGCGGTGGTCATCGTGGGAGGGACCGCCAATCTCTGGGGGCCCGTGCTCGGGGCCGCCCTGCTGGTTTCGGTAACCGAGGCACTGCGCTTTCTGGACATTTCCCCCTTGATTGTCGGATTTTCCCGCCAGATGGCCTACGGCCTGATCCTGGTCCTCTTCATGTGGTTCAGGCCCCAGGGATTGCTGGGGGAATTCGGCCGGAAAAAAGAACAAGAAACGGATGAATCGGGCCCCGTGGAAACGGAAGATGCTTCCGAGCGGCGGATCAATATCGACGAGGCCGACGCTGTCTTCGGGACCCCCGTAAAAAAGACGGCCGGCGACCCTCCCCCTTTGCTGGAGCTGCAAAATGTTTCCAGAAGTTTCGGGGGCATCCAGGCGGTGTCGGACTGTACCCTATCGCTCAAAGAGGGCAACATCACCGGCCTTATCGGCCCCAACGGTGCGGGAAAGACAACCCTCTTCAACGTGATAACGGGAATGTTTCCTGCCGACACCGGGCGCATCCGGCTGGAGGGCCGCGACATCACAAAACTCTCCGCCCATGCGACGCCTCGGCTCGGCATCGGACGTTCATTCCAGAACCTGAGGCTTTTTGATCGGATGACGGTCTTGGACAATGTCCTGGTCGCCTGCCCGGACCAGCTGGGGGAACGGATCTGGGGGATTTTTTTTCAGGTGCGGAAGGTCAAGCGTCAGGAAACGGCAAACCGGGAAAAGGCCATGGCCTATCTGAAATTCGTGGGCCTCGAGGACAAGGCCCGGGAGCTTGCCGAGGATCTCTCATTTGCGGAACAGAAGCTGTTGAGTCTGGCCAGGCTCCTGGCCACCGAGGCGAAACTCATGCTTCTGGACGAGCCCGCATCGGGGCTTGATCCGGTTTTCATGGAGGGTCTCTACCCGTTGATCAAGGCCCTGGCCCAATACGGCAAGACCGTTTGCATTGTCGAGCACAACATGGATGTCATCAGGGCCATTGTGGACGAGGTTGTTTTCATGAATCAGGGGACGGTCCTCGCCAAGGGGACGCCGGAAGAGATCATGAACGCACCCGAAC
>JAFDKD010000170.1 GCA_019307165.1 Deltaproteobacteria bacterium
GCCGATGGTGACGTCCAGGCCCCTGCTTGCCAGTATGTTGCCGAGGACCTTGGAGGCCAGGACGTTGCCTTGTCCTCCGACGCCGGTGATGATCACGTTGTAAGGATCGTTCGTCAATTCAGATTTGGTCATGAAAAAGCTACCTCCGATGTCGATGATGTCGGCAGTTTGTCGTCGGTCGCGCGTTGCAGGTCGCGGGTTCCCGGTTCCGGATTGCGGCAAAATAGAGAGATCAGAAGTCAGAGATCGGAGATCAGAAATAAAACAAAAATAAAAAATCGTCATTTCCAAATCCGCATCTTGCCGCGGCGGCTTGTCGCGGCGTAGCCGTCCCTTGGCGAAGACGGAAGCTGCCCGTTAGCGAAGCCGGGTCCGAAATCCGACCTCTGACTTCCGACTTCCGTCCTCTGTCATCCGTCCTCCGTCATCCGCCCTCCGTAACACTGGCCGTTATGGCCCCAGAGGGACAGATGGATGCGCACACCCCGCAGCCGGCGCACATCACCTCGTCTATCATGGCCTTTTTTTCGATCTTGTCCCAGACCAGGCCGGGGCACCGAAAGGACCTGGTGCACAGGCGGTTGCATCCGCAGGTATCGCCCAGGCAAATCTCCGGGTCCAAAGACATCTCAAACATCTTCTTGGACTTCTTCTCGGGGCTCAGGGCGCAGATCTGCTTTAGAATGAGCACTTGCACGCCCTTGCCGTTTTCCAGCATATCCAGAAGGGTCGACCGGGTTCGATCCAGATCGAAGGGATCGCAAACCTTCACATCCGCCCCCATCCCGCGGCACACCTCCCCTATGTCGATGGCCTGGGCATCATTGCCCATGGCCCCCTGGGTAAGCCCCGGGTGGGGCTGGAACCCGGTCATGGCGGTTCCGCTGTTGTCCATAACCACCAGGATAATATCGGAATTGTGGTGAACGGCGTTGGCGAGCGCGGGTATCACGGCATGGAAAAAGGTGGAATCGCCGCATACGGACAGAACCGGCTGGTTCAGCCCGAACGGGCCCAACTGTCCGAAGCCCGATGCGAGGCCGGTGCCCGATCCCATGGCATGAAGCGTTTTGAGGGTTTCGAAGCCGGCGGGAAATATACCCATGGAATAGCAGCCGATATCGCCGCAGACGAAGCCTTTTCGATCGTCCATGGCCAGGGCGTTGTGGATGGACCAGAATGAGGCGCGGTGGGGACAGCCCGGACAGAATGTGTTCATCCTCGGGGGTGCGCCGACGGCCGCCGCTTCCTTAACTTCCCGGGTGTATGCTTCCGGCGGCATGGGGACATCGACACCCAGAATATCGGCAAGCACCTTGGCAATGATGTCCGGATTCAATTCGTGGACCGACGGTATGCTGCCGTCCTTCTTGCCGTAAAATTTTATATTTCCGACCGTTTCTCCCAGTTCCGCGGTCAGGACTTTGATATTCTCCTCAAGGAACGGAAGCAGTTCTTCGACCACCAGCACCCGGTCGTTGGCGGCCAGGTGCTTCTCCAGAAGGCGGGGCGGAAGCGGCCAGGTCGTTGCCAGCTTCAGCAATCCCACCCGCTCGCCGATGCCTAGCATGTGAACGGCCTCTTTGCAATAGAGATGGCAGACTGAACTGGTGACGATCAACAGTTCCGGTCGCTCGGAACCCACGTACCTGTTGAAGGGCGAGTCTTCGAATATTTCGGCCGTCCTTTTCAACTTGTCCTGCTGGCGGCCGTGCATGTAAATGATGGTGTTGGGCATGGTGGCGACGGGCCCTTCCATCTGCCCCGTCATGGGGCCTTCGTAGTTGAACCGGGCCTCCGGACGGCTTTCCGAAAGTTCTCCCAATACGACTTTGCCGCTGGCATGAGACATGCGGGTGACGCTGCGCACCATCACCACGTTGCGAATTTCCTCCGAGAGTTCGAACGCCCATTTGGTGATGTCCTTTGCCTCCTGAAAATCGGCGGGCTCCAGCATGGGGAATTCCATCATGCGCGCATACTGACGGGAGTCCCCCTCGTTGCTGCTGGACAGCGCCCCCGGGTCTTCACAGGAGACCAGGATCATACCGCCTCTGGTGCCGTACTGGGCAAGGTGCAGCAGGAAATCGGCCGCCACGTTGACGCCGACCTGTTTCATGGCGCATAGAGAGCGAAGCTCGCTGAAGCTGGCGGCGGCAGCTACCTCCAAGGCGACTTTTTCGTTGATCGACCATTCCACGTAGAGATCGCGCTCCTCCGCTACCCGGGCGAGATTTTCAATAATCTCCGAAGATGGCGTCCCCGGGTAGGCGGCAGCCACCCTGACGCCGGCCTCCAGGGCGCCGCGGGCGATGGCTTCGTTCCCTTGCAGCAGGCGGCTTTCCCCTGGCCTGCCTTGGGTTACTGTCGGCATGTTTTCCTCCGGTGGATTTAGGTTGGTCAAGCCGGCCCGCGGGCCGGGACAGGTTAGTCCTCGACGATGGCGTCGACAACCTCCTGCGGAACCCGCAGCATGGCCCTTGTATTGTCATCCGAGGGGTTCAACAACCCCCTTTCATTCATCTTCATGAAAGCGCGGCGCTTTTTGTTCTTGGCGGCGTTCTCGAGGTGCCCCAAATTCGTTTCAGGCATGGGCTCCGTGGTCAGCAATCCGGCCGCCACGGCCCCCGCCACCAGGTCTTTTCCCTTTTGGCTGCGCACCAGCAGGGTATTCCAGCCGGGTCTTCCCTCGAACATGCCCACCGACAGATCCGCCCACTCGGCGGTCATGTCCGGGCAAAGGCCGCAGGTCTCCGGGATAAACGGTCTTATCTCATCCAAAGGGATTTCAATGCTTTCGTCGCCCAAATCGACGACCAGGGCGTTTGCCGGCGGCGGCGGAATGTCCATTCCCTTGATGCGCGATATGTCCAGCCGCTCGTCCAGAAAAGCGCTGAGCGATTTCTGGTCCAGGCCCCAGTTGCAGAAAAGCCCGATCGTCAAAGAGACGGTGTCCTCGAAGTCTTCCCGGGCCAGGGGGTTCGTGCGCCACTTGGCAATGGCGGTCATGTGGCAGGGCGTGCCCACCACCCCCAGGTTGGTGCGTTTTTCCGCCACGGCGCGATTGAGCGCCGCGAGTGTGGGCGCTGCGGTGAATTTGGATGAGGCGCAGGCCAGAATTTCCTCGGGGCTCGACGCGATGCTCGGGACGGGACCTTTCTCGTTTTTGCCGGTGAGGACCGCCGCGTCAATCAGGCCCTGTTTCAGGGCGTGAACGAGCAGCGCCGACACGGCGCCGCCGCCTTGAAAAGCGCCCGCGGTCATATTGGCGCCGGCCTTGGCGGCCAGGGCTTCCGCATACGGACCCATGGGCCGGCCTTCATAGGGCCGTTGCAGGTGATGCCTGCTGATTTCATCCAGATCCACCTCCGCCTTGGGACACGCGGCATAGCAGCGTCCCTGCGTCAGCGAGCAGGGAAAGATTTGCACGGTTTTCCCTCTGTGGTTTAAAAAATAGGGGCAAAGATTGACGCACGCTCCGCACCCTATGCACAAACCGTCTTTCTGTACGTCTTCAACCAACTCCGCCGGCCCGAATACATTCATATGATCAACTCCGTTTCTTCCATTTGTAATACCTGGTTCTCAGGGCCAGGTCACAGTTGTCTGGCTGTGCCGTCCCGGAAATAAGGTTTCCCCGCCCAACTACGACGGGATCTTCGACAGGTGTCAGTGTTCAGGTGTCAGTAGGAATAATAGACTTCGACGCCGCTTTGTGTTGCTGCTGGGATTGCCCCCACTTGATTTCCCAGCGTTTACTCAAAACAAATCCTTTCCTGACACCCGACACCTAATGGGCGCATCACTTACAGGACAGCAAAGAAATTGTTCAATATTCAATGTATAGGGGTCGGCCTGAAAGCCTGGCGTGCCGGGCCGTAGCCTTGGCGAAGGCCGGTCCTATGGGCCCGGATCTTTACTCAGTGTTCAGCCGGATATTGTTATAGGAAACTAAACAGCGGGCGTTAGTGTCAAGTTTTTTCACCCGAATTGAGCATTTAGTTCCCCGTAGACACCCGCGCCTATAGGGCGCGGGTGTCTACGGGGAACTAACGTCGGTTGCTATTTCAGCGCGTTGATAAACGGGTTGTTGAAGGGCTTGTTTTTGGGCTCGTCGGATTTACGGGCCTGTTTCTTCACCGGTTTCGCCTTTTTCCCGCCATTGCCCGAAGTTTTTCTCTCTCCCGGGTCTTTTTTCATGGACAGGGAGATGCGCTTTCTATCCAGGTCCACATCGAGCACGGTGACGTCGACGCGCTGGTTGACCTTGACCACCTCTGCGGGATTTTTGATAAAGCGGTCGGCCAGCTGGCTGATGTGAACCAGTCCGTCCTGGTGGACGCCCACGTCCACGAACGCGCCAAAGGCCGTGACATTGGTGACCACGCCCGGCAGCTTCATGCCCTTTTCCAGATCGGCCATGTCCTGGATGCCTTCGGCAAAATCCATGCTTTCAAACTGCGCCCTCGGGTCGCGCCCCGGCTTGGCCAGTTCAGCCATGATGTCCACGAGGGTGGGCATTCCCGCCTGTTCCGTCACGTATTTCTTCAGGTCGATGGCATTATGGAGCGATGAATCGTCGATAAGGTCTTTCACGGAGCAGCCCAGGTCTTGCGCCATGGCCGTCACAATGCCATAGGATTCGGGATGCACCGCGCTGGCGTCCAGCGGGTTTTCCCCCTGCCGGATCCTGAGAAATCCGGCGGCCTGTTCAAAGGCCTTGGGACCCATGCGCGGGACTTTTTTCAGGGCCTTCCTGGAGGGCAGGGGGCCGTTGTCGTTCCGAAAGGCCACGATGTTCCCGGCCAGTTGAGGACCGAGGCCCGACACGTAGGTCAGCAGTTGCTCGCTGGCCGTGTTGACCTCCACCCCCACGCCGTTGACGCAGCTGACGACCACGTCGTCCAGGCCCCGCTTGAGGGCGGGCTGGTTGACGTCGTGCTGGTATTGCCCCACGCCGATGGATTTGGGCTCGATCTTGACCAGCTCCGCCAGGGGGTCCATGAGGCGGCGGCCGATGGACACGGCGCCGCGAAAGGTCAGGTCAAGGTCCGGGAATTCCTGTCTCGCGACCTCCGATGCGGAGTAGACCGACGCGCCGCTTTCATTGACCATGACCACCTGTATGCCATCGGGTAAATCGAGCCCGCGGACGAAGGCCTCGGTCTCTCTGCCGGCGGTGCCGTTGCCGATGGCAATGGCTTCGATGCGGTATCTTTCGCACAGCTCGGTCAGGGTCCGGGCGGCCCGGGCCTTTTCTTTTTGGGACTTGAAGAGATAGACGGTGTCGGTGTGCAGCAGCTTTCCCTGCCGGTCGAGACACGCCGCCTTGCAGCCGGTTCGGATGCCCGGATCAATGGCCAGCACGGTTTTCTGACCCAGGGGGGAGGCCATGAGCAGTTCCCGCAGGTTGTCGGCAAAGACCCTGATGGCGGTGTCGTCCGCCCGCTTCTTGGTGTCGAGACGCATCTCCGTCTCCATGCCCACGGAGAGCAGTCGATGAAAGCCGTCGGTTACGGCCTCCTTGACCAGTTCCGACGCCGGGCCGGCGCCTTTGACGAAAAGGTCCTCCAGCAGGCCCAGGGCATCCGCTTCGGGCACGGCCACGCTGAGGTCCAGAAACCCCTCTTTGGCGCCCCGCCTCATGGCCAGTACCCGGTGGGAGGGGGCGGTAGCGACCGGCTCCCGCCAGTCGAAATAGTCCTTGAATTTGGCCCCTGCCTCCTCCTGGCCCGGGATCAGCTTCACCACGAATTCACCCTTTTCAACATAAAGGGCCCGCATCTTTTCGCGGCTTTCCTGGTTTTCATTGATCCACTCGGCGATAATATCCCGGGCCCCGGCCAGGGCCTCCTCAACCGTGTCCACCCCTTTTTCGGCATCCACATACGACGTTGCCTCGGCAGGCGGGTCCGTAACTTCGTCCTGCTCGAAAAGCTTGACGGCCAGGGGTTCGAGTCCCTTTTCCCGGGCAACGGTCGCCCGGGTGCGCCGCTTGGGCCGAAAGGGCAAATAGATGTCCTCCAGCACGGTCATGGCGCCGGCGCCGGCTATTTTCGCCTTGAGGTCTTCGGTCAGGAGCCCGCGCTCTTCGAGGGACTTGAGGATGCTTTCCCTTCGCTTGTCCAGTTCGCGCAGCTGGTCCAACCGGTCCCGGATCGCGGTGACGGCCACCTCGTCCAGGGACCCGGTGGCCTCCTTGCGGTATCTCGCGATAAACGGCACCGTGGCGCCTTCATCGATCAGTTTCCCTACGGCGGCAACCTGGCGGTCGCCGACCTCCAATTCCCGGGCAATGATGCTGAGATGATGTTCGTGCATGTTCGCGTTCCCAAAATTCGAGATTCAATATGCAATAAAGAAAGGCCCCTCAGGCGGCGAATGACGACCGTTTGCTGTGGGGCTTTATCTTTGCTGTCGAAAGCAGACTATCGGGTTATCGCGACAGTATCAAGCCATAAAAATTGGTAACGGCTCAGGTTCAAGGGTTCAGGGTTCAAGGTTAAGGAACGATGAAGATTGAACGTTTTGGAGAT
>JAFDKD010000171.1 GCA_019307165.1 Deltaproteobacteria bacterium
CGACCGCCCTGAAGACCATGTGCCCGAAGGCTGCGTTTTCTGCCACTCAAAGATGACCGATCCCGATCCTTCCCATCCCGTCGCGGCATTTGCCTGTGCCGTGTGTCACCTGGGGAATGCCCATTCCGTGGACAAGGAGCGCGCCCATGCGGGCATGGCACGGAACCCGGGAGACCTCCGGGTTGCGGACCGGACCTGCGGCCGAGCCGGATGCCATCCGGACCTGGTGACGCGGGTCAAGAACAGCATCATGGCTACCAACAAAGGCATCCTCCGGGTTATCCAGAAACAGTGGTTGGGCATGGAAGCGGTTTCCACCGAGGTCAAGGACCTGATGGCGGAAAACCCGCCACACAACGCGGCCATCGACCACTATCGAAAAATGTGCGGCGGCTGCCATCTCTGGAAGGAGAGGGAACGCGGGCTCGGGGAGGTCGAGCGCCGGGGAGGCGGATGCAGCGACTGCCACATCGTGGACAAGGCGCGGAAGCCCGGCGTACCGGGAGAGGCGGAGGCGCACCCGGAGATCACTACCCGGATTCCATCGGAAAACTGCGTGAAGTGCCACAACCGCTCAGCCAGGATCGGGTTGTCATATTTCGGAAAATTCGAATCGGCCGGGTACGGGACCCCCCATGAAGGCGGCGGCCTGAGCGGGCGCAGACTTTCCGGAAATCGTTTTTACATGCAGCTGCCCGCCGACGTTCACTTCAGCAAGGCCGGCATGACCTGCATCGATTGCCATACGTCCGTGGGGCTCATGGGAGACGGCAAGGCATATGACCGCATGAGAGACCAGGTGGACATCACGTGCGAGGCCTGTCACGATCCCGTTTTTACCGACGAATCGGCGTCGGACGACATGGCCCGCCGCCTGGTATCTTTGAACAGGCAGGTCCCTCCCGTGTCTGGAGAGTCCCTGGCTCGAACAGCCAGGGGGACGGTACTGTATAATCTTCGGGCCGGGGAGGGCGGCCTTCGCCTCTACAGGAAGACGGACGGGGGCGCGGTGGACATGAACCTGCCGGACAGGATAAAGGCCCACCACCGTTTGCCGGGTCACGAACGGCTTTCCTGCCAGGCCTGCCACAGCGCCTGGATCCCCCAGTGCTACGGCTGCCATATCGCCTATCGGCCCAATGAGACCCAGCACGACTGGATCACCGGGGAGGATCGGCCCGGAAGGTGGCGGGAGACCCGGTCCTATATCCGCTTTTCCGAACCGGCCCTGGGCGTTGCCGCATCGGGCCGGATTTCTCCCGTGGCCCCGTGCCAGGTTTTCGTCTCGTTCTTCGACGATAGGGGACACTACCTTCCCGAACGGTCCATCAGGACCCTGACCATGTCGGCGTTCGATCCACACACCACCGGGGCAGCATCCAGGACCTGCCTGGATTGCCATGCGAATCCCAAGACCGTCGGGCTGGGGGAGGGTATTCTCAACCGCAAGGGCGGCAGGACTATCTTCCGGCCGACATTCGATTCGGCCGCATCGGGGCTGGACATTCCCTTTCCCCTGGATGCCTATGCGACACTGGGAGGGGACCCGCTGCAGACCGATTCCCAGGAAGGGGTGCGGCCCTTTAATAAGGAAGAGATCGGAAGGACATTGGGCGTGAGCCCCTGCCTGGGATGCCACGACACATATGACGATCCCATATATGGGGATTTTGCCGGGTCAGTGGAGCGGTTCAGAAATGACGATGGTCTGCCGTGCAGGAAGCAGGTTCAGTAAAGAGAATGTCGAATAGCGAACAAGGAATGTCGAATGATGAAGTTAAGAGATTCTTCGGGTCTGCCGTGAGAGGGGCAGGATCGATAAAGAGAATGTCGAATATCGAACAAGGAATAATGAATGTCGAAGTAAAAGAACTTAGGGACGAAACGACTGCCTTCGAATCCCCTTCACAGCAGACCCGCATAGTGGTTTTACTTCATTATTCGACATTCCTTGTTCGCTATTCGATATTCGTTTTTTTTGTCCTGGCCGGCTGCCGCGTGGAGGAAACGCCGCCTCGGATAAACTTCGCCGATTGCCTTTCCTGCCACCAGGGAATCGAGGCCATCAGCCAAAATCATGATATGGCCTGCGCCGATTGTCATCTGCTTCCCGAAATGCGCGAACGCGCGGAGCTTGCCGACCACAAAGCGATTATCCGCAATCCGTCCGATCCCCGCCACGTGAACACCTTTTGCATGCCATGCCATGAAGATGAAATCGGGCGGGTCGAGCGGTCCCTGCACGCCACCATGGCCGGCATCATCAATCAGACCCGGTATCTGTGGGGCGCACAGCCCATGGCTTCTCCGGCGGTCTACGGTCTGAGCCCGCCGCTCCGTCCCCTGCCCGAGCCTGATCCGTCCGTATACCCGGAAACGCCCGAGCAATTGGTGGACGACTTCTTGAGGCGGCGCTGCCTGCGCTGCCACATCCATGGAAGCGGCGCCCGGGCCGAAGGCCTTTACCGGGCGAGCGGATGCGCTGCCTGCCACATGCCCTATGAGGACGACGGCAGGTACAGGGGCAAGGACGCGGCCATCGATGCAACCATCGGCGGGTATCCGGCCCGGCACCAGTTCACCCGGAAAATCCCGGACAGCCAGTGTCTCCGATGCCACAACCACAATCATGTGGGGGCCGATTACCACGGCCTGTTCGAGCACGACTACAGCCGCCAGCATCGCCTGGCCCGGGATGTTCACGCGGAGCGGGGTCTTTGGTGCATCGACTGCCACTCGGGCAGGGACGTGATGGGCGACGGCCGGATCTACGGTTTTCAGATGGCCGTGCCCAAAAAGACCTGTCAAGACTGCCACGGCGGTTACGGGGGAGCCGCGCCCAACCCGGACTCTGACGAACGCGCGAACGGCGGTCTTCCTATGTCGAAAAAGCACGGGACGCGGCACCGGGCGCCCCGGTTTTCAACCGATTCTCCCGCCCACGGCATCCCTGCTCACGAACGCCTCAGGTGCAGCGCCTGCCATGCCCAATGGTCCTTTCAGGATTACGGCCTCAGCGTCCTGCGGGCCGATCGCATGGACGGTTATGAATGGGCGCACCTGATTTCCCAGGGGGACCCGGAACTTGCGCGCAATCTGGCGGATCATATGGAAGGAGAGGGAAGGGGAGACCCCGTGTCAAAGGACCGGCTCACGGGCGAGGCCCGTCTGGGCATCTGGCTTCAGGGATGGCGGTTCAGGCGGTGGACGCCCATGCCCCTGGGCGTGGACCACCTGGGCCGGATATCGGTCCTGAGGCCTCACTATCAGTTCCTGATCACCTATATGGACCGGATGGGAAACGTCCCACTGGACAATGCCGTGCCCCGCCGCGGGAGTGACGGTTCCAAAGGGTGGTCGTTCATGCCCCATGTGCCCCACACCACGGCGCCCGCAGGCAGATCGTGCGAGTCCTGCCATATGAATCGGACCGCGGCAGGATTGGGGATTCACGATATCCTGACCGACGATACGCGACTGACGGTCCCGTCGCCGCCGGCCGTGTCTTCCATGCGGCTGTTGAACGACAGGGAGCGGAAACGGCTGATGGAACCGTCGGATGCGTTTCACATTGAATACTTAAAATTGAAGATTGACATTAGTCCAGAGACGAGAGTCCAGAGTCTAGAGAAAACATCCTCTCCTAAGCAACCCTGAACCGTGAACCCGGAACCCGGAACGAAGCACCAAGAACAAAAAATGAGGAACAAAGAACTAAGAACCAAGCACCAGGAACCAAGCACGCCGCACCATGAGCCATTTAACATCCGGTATCTGCCATCCCGTATCCTGTATCTACCTGATAGGCTCTTCCGGGTTTTCAGTGGGTGAATATTGCATTAACAACCGCTCGTGCTCAGTTAAGCGGTGCTCGTGGTCGTTGGCGTAATCGAGGAGATCATGCAGTTCGGTCATGATCAGCTTGACGTCTATCGGGTTTCACTGGAATACGCGGTCAGAGAGAGTTGGGCGCCTTACGGCGATTACGACAACGATCACGACAACGAGCACGAATGTTGCCGGTTTCAACTGATAGGCATTTCTGTACCCTGTTACCCACTGAAAACCCGGACGGTCCTACCTGATACAGACCCGGCGGATTTCCCGAATATCGGTCAGGCCCTGGAAGACCTTGAGGATGCCGTCCTGCTTGAGGGTGGACATGCCGTCCAGAAAGCCCTGGGTGAAAATGTCTTCGGTGGGGGCCTGCTTTTTGATCATCAGCTTGACTTCGGGCGTGCCGTCCATCAGTTCGTGGATTCCCAGGCGGCCCCGGTAGCCGGTGCCCGAGCACTCGTCGCATCCGCCGGTCTTGTAAAGCTTGAGATCGTTGTCATACTTGATGCCGGTCTTCTCGAAATTCTCCGGTCCGTAATCCTTCGCGATTTCGTCGAATTCTTCCCGGCTGGGATGGTAGGCCTTGGAACATTCCGGGCAGATGCGCCGCACCAGCCGCTGGGCCAGAACGCCCAGAAAGGCGTCCGAAAAGTTGAGGGGATTCATGCCCATGTCAAGGAGACGGGTCACGGTCTCCGGAGCGCTGTTGGTGTGAAGGGTGGAAAAGACCAAATGGCCTGTGAGGGATGCTTCGATGGCAATGGCTGCGGTTTCCTCGTCGCGCATCTCTCCAATCATGATGACGTCCGGGTCGGCCCGGAGAAAGGACCGCATGACCCTGGCAAAGTCCAGCCCGATCTTGGGCTTCACCTCCACCTGTCTCAATCCTTCCTGGGTGATTTCGACAGGGTCCTCGGCGGTCCAGATCTTGATCCCCGGTTTGTTGATATGTCTGAGTGCGGCATGAAGCGAGGTGGTTTTTCCGGAGCCGGTGGGGCCCACCGCCAGGACCATGCCGTAGGGCATGGCGATGATCCGCTCCAGGACCGCCCGGTTTCGGTCGGTCAGGGCCATCTGGTCCAGCTTCATGGGGCCGGCGGTTGCCAGGAGTCTCAGGACCGCGTCTTCGTAACCGCCCGAATTGGGCAGGGTGGCCACCCGCATTTCAAAAGGGGCTATGCCCTTGCGCCGGAACTTGATCTTCCCGTCCTGAGGCAGACGCCTTTCGGCGATGTCCAGCCCCGACATGATCTTTACCCTGGAGATGAGCCCTCTGGCCATGGTAATGGGCAGGGTCATATACTCGTGGCAGAGCCCGTCCATGCGGAAGCGAATGGCGGTGGTCTTGGTGCCGGCGGAGGGTTCGATGTGGATATCCGAGGCGTCTTTCCGGTGGGCGGCAACGATCAGGTGGTCCACCAGCTTGACCACCTTGCTGTTGGCCTCGTCGAACTCCTCCTCATCCTCTTCCGCCTCATCCTCATCCTCGAAGAAAATATCGGGCATCATCTCAATGTCGTCGGAAGTCGATTCATGGACAGGGGTCTCCGTGGCGGCCTTGGCGCCCAGGAAGCGGCGGATAAATTTTTCAATGTCCTCCTTGAAGCCCACGGACAGATTGAATTGTCCGGCCTTGATGAGTGCCCGCATGTTATCGATCTTGTGGAGGTCCTTGGGGTCGTCCACCAATATTTCAACGCCGTTTTTATCCCAGGACAGCGGGACCCAGATATCGTGCAGGAGAAAGGATTTCTTGAGATGGCCTACCAACTCGACGGGTGAGGGAAGCTCGGCACTGTAGCCCCTGAAAGGGCATCCATAATAGAGCGAGAGGGATTTTCCCACGTTGCTCGCCTTGATGCGAAACTGCTCGATCAGGATGAGTTCCACGCTCTTCTGCATCTTTTTCGATAGTGCGAGGGCCCGTTTCAGCTGTTCTGTGGTCACCAAGCTCTGGTCCAGCAGATAATCGTAGCGGGAGCCCATGGAAAGACTGGCCTGGACCACCTTGAGCTTATCGGCGATTTCCGGATTGCCGGGGTCCCATTTGGCCGCCGATCGATAAAGTTCGACGCCCATGTGGGTGTGTCCGCGGTTTTCCATCTCCAGGCCGAAAACGAACGTCGCCCGCGCCTTTTCCGTATCGCCGAGTGCCATACGGGCCAGTACGTCGTTCATCCGATCCAGGCATTTGTCGGGGGCATGGAGCTTCAGGTAGCACTTGGTCAGATCGGGGATGATTTTCTGAGGGGGATATCCCAGCGCGAACAGGTTTTCATACTCCGATGCCGCTTCCGCGAAAAGGCCAAGTTCCTGAAACGCAACGGCGCTGTCCAGGACCGCGGTGGTGTCTTCGTGAATGGAGAGGGTTTTTTTGATGAAGGTGATATCCTCATCGGAGAGGCCCTTTCGGGATTCCGTGTCCTTGAGGGCGATCTGCTTTTCCAGATTCCGGATTTTTTCCCGGATTTTTTCCTGCTTCAGATCATCCATCCCGGATGCGTCCGACAGGATTCGCCGGTAGGCGCTGAGGGATTCATCCAGCAAGCCCATGGAGCGGTAAACCTCTGCCTCGTTGATCCTGGGTTCGACACTTCCGTTATCCGCGGTCTGAATGTCTGCCATTTCTACACTCCTGCAAGGACTGTCTTCTCTTATTCCATCTGCAAAACCCGGTGATATGGGCAAGGTCGGCGTTTTCCGGCTATGCCAATGCGGAAATATGGTTTCAGGTGTCAGTGTTCAGGTGTCAGTACGAATAATAGATTTCAACGCCGGTGTGTGTTGCTACTGGAATTGCCCCAACTTGATTTCCCAGCGTCTGTTTAAAACAAATCCTTTCCTGACACCTGACACCTAATGGGTACATCACTTGCATGACCCGATAATTGCTGTGCCCCCTATGGGGGCGGCCCAAAGGCCGGGTCCTTTGGGCCCGGATTCTTTACTTCCTGGAGCTGAAAAACCGCTTCAGGCCCTTGGGGGCGGCCTGTTTTTTAAGGGTGGGCAGCAGCAGGTCGGCGTTTAACCGGACCATGGCCATGGGCGCAAATGCCTCGACGAAAACCAATAGATAGCCGGGAACGGCTTTTCGCACGTAAAGCCTGAGTTCTTCAAATATGACGTCCGCTTCATTTATATCGGCAAAGGCGCCGATAAAGGGCGTCCAGTCGATGCCTCCCGGCGGGTGCGGCATGGGCGATGAAAAACGTTCGAACAGAATGTCGCCGCCTGTCGATAAGAGGATCGTTCCCCTAACGCCTTCCGTCGCGAGGATGTTGTCAAACAGGTGTTGCATAGATTAGTCCATCGCAAAACCTGAATCTGCGGGCTCGTTACGAACCCCGTTTCGTCAGGTTTGCGCCAGGTTCAGGTTGAAAAGACAGGCTGAGGCTGAGGTCAAGGTTGAGCAACAGATTGACGCTTGTGTTTTCCTTTTCTCAACCTAGACCTTAACCTCAACCTATCTTCATTATCTCCCCCTGAGGAGGACTTCCACGATTCGGTCCCTCGGGCAATGGGGATGGACCTTGATTGCCGTCGTATGGTGTCCGGACAACAGAAAAACCCCGCTGTTCCGGTCTCGATCCACATAGCCCAATTTCAGGTCCCCCGCCGAGAAAGCGGCTCCCAGGCGGTTGCATTCAGTTAGAAACAGGACCCACGAATCGTCGCTGTAAATGGATTCAACCCCGCAACGTTCGCCGATCTCCCGGTACAGGTCCCTTCGCAGACGTTCCGCATAATGGGGGCCGGACATCTCATCCGGGGAGGTAGAAGGCCCTGAATTAGGAGGGATTGCGATCAACGGGGCTTTTAGGTCGGCGGCTTCGTCCCTCAAGCGCATACCTTCGATCAGGATAGTGAAAAGATCGTTCGTTATGCGTTTTTCCTTTTGGAGACATTCATTCTGAATGGATATGGAGACCTCTTCCCATGAAGCGATGGCATGTGCGGCGGCCTCACCCTGCAGATGTTCGACCCGTGCATCGATAAGTTCCCCTTCAAGAAAAAAAAGGACCCCTTCCCGGCCGGACGCTTTGTTCAGCATCCGAATGGTGCAGGTCTTCTGCTCCATCTGAATCAACTGCAGAAACATGCCCGATGAAATCCCATGGAGGGTCCCGCCTTCCGATGATTTTCCGATGGCGCCGATGATCCTGCGCCCCAGGTCCTCAATGAGAAACGGTTTTTCCAGGTAACCGACCGCCCCCCCGTCAAGCGCAACCCTTTCCATCTGGGGCGTGCCGTAGCCGGTAATAATAATGACGGGGATTTCAGGGTAGTGATCGACGATGTTTACAAGAAGCGTCAAACCGTCCATGCGAGGCATTTTCAGATCGGTGGCCACGAGGGCAATGGGAATTTTCTGCAGCGTCTCAAGTGCTGCCTGGCCGTCATCCGCCGTTACCACCTCAAAGACGTCTCTGTATCGGGCAAGCCCCTCGCGGATCAGGTGTTGGATTTCCTTGTCGTCATCAACGATGAGTACATATTTCGGCACGGTTTACACCCTAAATTGCATGAAACATGCAATTTAATATTAACTCATATGAAACTTCGTTGGATTGCGGGTTGCACGGAGGTTGGGTTTCTCTCGCAAAGAACGCAAAGGTCGCCAAGATAAGGGCATTCGTTGTCGTGCTCGTTGTCGTTGTCGTAATCGCCGTACGGCGCCCAACTTTCTCGGCGGCGTATTCGGGCGAAACCCGATAGATGTCAAGCTGCTCATGCCCGAACTGCATGATCTCCTCGATTACGACAACGACCACGACAACGAACTCGCCCAAAAACGGCAGGATCTCCGATCCGCCCCCTTTGAAGTGAGGTTGCTCTGGATTTCCCGCCGTTCTCGTGCGGGGACACCTCTAACGATCCTCCATGAAATCCGACACTGTTTTCTCGAAAAGTTTCCTTCTCGATTAGACCGGCCGCCCCTCAGGCCGGAGGCGGCGCTCATAACTCTAGTCACTCATAACTCATAACTCCAGCCGCTTAAAGGACTTCGTTGTTGCAAGCCCCCTATGGACCCGGCTAAGAATAAAAATCCTACAGATCCAGTCCCGCAAGGCCTTCCTCGTGGCTGTCGCGCCAGGCATCGAGCAGCGTCTGGAACGAAGGCGAAATGCCCGTTTCGGCTGCCATCTCCCGTGCGCACTGGACCACGGCCCCCAGCAGTTCGTCATGGCCCGCCTGCCCCGT
>JAFDKD010000172.1 GCA_019307165.1 Deltaproteobacteria bacterium
CGGCCCCACCGGTAATCAGGACAGCTTTTTTCATGCTGACTTCCATGACCTCCGACAACAGGTGAGGTGATAAGATCCGTTTTTTTGCTGCAAACCATAGATGATTCGGCCTTGTGCGTCAAAACAAAAGAAACCGCATGATGATGTGGAGGCGACTGGCTTCAAAAACAAGGCCGATAGGTGTTGGAACGAACCACTATACAGGACTCCGGCCTATATTGACTCGGGGCCACGCCTCGCATATACTCCAACGCAACAAAGGTTAGAAACCTGCCTTTTCTTTTCAAAATTGACCTATCCTTACATCTGGAGGGCAACCGTTACGAAGCGCCCAAAATGCCGGCATAACAAGAGTGAAGGGCCATTGTAGAGTTTAACAGACAGAAGGCTTATTATGAAAAATCTCAACCCTGAATTTATTAAATCCCTAACGGAAAAGGTTAATAACAGCCCCTTTTACGAGTTGACCTCCATAAAGCTCAGAGAGATCGCTTGGGGGGAATGCATCATGGATGTGATCGTTGGGCAAAAACACCTTCAGCCTTACGGCATGGTGCACGGCGGGGTCTTTGCGTCATTGGTGGATGCAGCCGCCTACTGGGCCGTATTCACACAGATTGATGACGAAGCCAAGATGATAACGGTCGAGATCAAGGTCAACTATCTGGCCCCGGCTTCAACTGGTCGTCTTATTGCGAAAGGGAAAAGCATCAAGGTGGGACGAACCCTCTGCCTGGGTGAGGCTGCAATAGAAAACGGTGAAGGGAAAATCCTGGCACATGGGACAGCCACCATGATGGTCCTTCCGGACCTGGAAGTCGAGGGAGACTTCGACTTGCCGTCCAAAAAAATACAGCTCCGGAAGCCTGATCATAGTCTGTGAATTCTGGCGCCTCTAATGTTTCCTTGGCCGAATTCCTACTAAAGGAGTGGGCAAGGATATGGCCTTCAACCATTTGAACTTCTGAGGTTGCCGGAGGATATCTTACAAATAGATCATGATTCTTTTGAGATGGGCGGCACGGAATGAGCGGCGCCTATTTTTTCTTCTTGATCTGACGGTAAATAAACAGCAGCAGGATGGCGCCGACCGTGGCTGTAATAATGCTGCCGATGCTCAAGCCGCCCGTGGTGCCCAGTCCGATGATGGAGCCGATCCAACCGCCCAAAAAGGCACCTGCGATCCCCAACAGCATGGTAACGATGATTCCGCCGCCGTCTTTACCCGGCATGATCCATTTTGCCAGGGCGCCTGCAATCAGTCCCAAAATAATCCATGACAAGATACCCATATTTCAACCTCCTTTACAGCTTCGGTTAGCGTTGGGTTTTAAACCAGTGCCGGTCTAGACCCTATTTCGGAAATTTTATCACGAAAGAATTTCCCGTTGCCCTTGAAAAGGGGTTTCAGCGAATGCGCAATCCTCTTCCGCCATTTCCTGATAGCCTTCAGCCATAAGGGCCTCGGTTTCTTGTTTAAGCCAAAGCCATGCGTTCAAATTCATCGTCATAAAATCGAATTCGCTCCTCCCATGCGTACCGGCTCATGTGACGGGCGAGTTGTTCGCGGTCGACGGGTGGCCTCGGGAACGTGCGGACCATGGCGGAAAGTTTTTCGACCAGGTCCTCGGTGTCATGATAAAGGCATGCCGCGTGAAAATCCATGGGGAGGATCTCGGGGTAGGAAAGCCGGTGGGGGAGGAGGGGAACGCAGCCGAACCGCATGGCCTCCACCACGGAGATGCCGAAATTCTCCTGGATGGCCGTGCTGATGACGAACGCACCGCGTCTCAGCCATTCGGTATATTCCTCCCTTGATTTGACATAACCATATTGGACGATCCGGCTGCCATACCGCTCTTTGGCCGCGATAAATGCCTTGGGCACGGCCTGGAAATTCTCTCCCAGAAGGGCGATCCGAAAGTCCAGGTTATCATCATGCAGTTTGCCGATTGCCCTGAAAAATTCATCGGGATCCTTGTCAAATTCCCAACGATGGTTCCATATGATCAGGGGCGGCGCATCGGGCGCGTTTGGCGTTGGATCTATGTGGGACGGAAACCGGCACCCGGGATAAAGGACATGGGACTTTTGGCGGATGGACGCCGTCACCCAGTTGGGGCCGTAATCGGGCATCATGTTGAGAAAGGGGGGGAGGCCGTCGAAAAAGGCATCAAACTGGGTCCTGGAGTTGAACAGGATGCGGTCCGCAGCAAGCGCGGTGGTGATGTTCGTAAACCCGAAATGATAGTCCATCCCTTCGCCGGGGGCCAGGGGGTAGGTGAGTTGGTTTTCGTGGAAATAGACCAGGGTCGGGGGAAAACCGGGAGCGCGAAGGGCCTTGAAATCGGCCAGGCTCATGAGGTCGGTCACCACCAGCCCATCGTAGGCGTCCAGGGGCGGGGCCTTTTTGGCAAAGTGCAGGGCCGCTCCCCGCATGCGCCACTTCCAGAAATGCGCGGGGAGCGTCAGAAGATCGATCCGATGCCGGGAATGGGCGATCAGTCCCTCGGCAAAGTCCCGGTGGGACCCCCCGAAAAAGGGTTCCAGGAAGAGATATCTCAATCGTTGTTTCATGGGAAAGCGGTTGCGTCCCGAGTTTGTTCCCGGTCGTCAGTATTCACTCAGCGGGAATGATGGAAGACTGGAATAGAAAGACATTGGAATAATGGAATACTGGAACATTCCAACATTCCGACCGGATACGCTTGACAGTACCCCATAGGCCTATTGGGTCAAAGTAAGCCGAGTGCACCGTGTAACGCCTACTCGTAAATGATCTCTTCAGCCAACTCTTCCTCGGTGAGCGGCACGTCAGCGGCTATGTCCCGGCCCTCGATCCCCTTGGACAGCACTTCCTTAAAATATTCGTGCTGGATGATCATGTTCTGGATCTCGGTCGTGCCGGTCCAGATGGTTGTCAGCCTGGACCCGCGGAGTTCCCGCTCCACGGGCAGGGCGTTGGTATAGCCGATGCCGCCCAGGATCTGCATGCAGTCGTTGAGGACCTCCCACTGGACCTGGGTTGAAAACTTCTTGACTTCGGAGACCAGGCGGCGGCGGTAGCCGGCCGATCCCAGCTTCTCCTGAACGATTTTGGCCACGGTGTGGGCAAAGCCCGTGACCGCATCCAGCTTGGTGATGCAGTCGGCGATCTTGAAGTTGACGCCCTGATAATTGCGGATGGTCTGGCCGAAGGCCTTCCGCCGGTTGGCGTACCGGGCGACCAGCGCCAGGCTGGCCCGGGCGCTGGTGGCGCCCGCGGTCAGCCGTTCCGGGATCATCATCTGCCAGAAGATCTTGGTCCCGGCGTTTTCTTCGCCCACGAGATTTTCGGCCGGCACCTTGACGTCCCTGAACAGCAGGCGACCCGTCCCGTTGCCCCTGGCGCCCATGAGCCCGTAGACATGTTTGACCACGACGCCTTCACCCCTGTCCACCAGCAGCAGGCTCAAGGATTTGGGCGGCGCCGCATCGGGGTCGGTTTTGGCGTACACGGCAAAGTAGTCGGCCCCTTCAGCCCCCACCACGAACCGTTTTTGACCGTTGAGGATATAATGGTCGCCCTCCCTCCGGGCGGTGGAAGTGGCGCCGAAAAAGTCGCTCCCTCCGCGGGGTTCGGTCAGGGCCTCGGCGCAGAACTTCTTCCCGGCAAGGGTGGGTTTCAAATACTTTTCTTTCTGCTCGTCCGTTCCGTAGACGTTCAAGGTTTCGCCCACAATGGAGACAAGACCGTACTGGCAGCCGAAACAGATGCCCAGGGTCCCGATTTCCTCCATGGCGATCAACTCCTCATTCCAGGTGAGTCCGCGACCGCCCCACTCGACGGGAAACCGCAGGCCCAGAAGGTTGCGCCTCCCGGCTTCCTCCAGGAACTCCGTGGGAAAGCTGATCTTGTCCGCATCCATATCCAGGATCAGCTGCCTTGGAATGCTCTTGACCAGGTCTCTGACCTCGTCTCTCAGATTTTTTTGCGCTTCGGTCATCAGGACTTCGAACATTTTTTTACCTCCTTAATGCTGATAAGATGAATTCCGGATATGCGGCGCCAATCCCGGATCGGCAGAGGCGGCGCAGGTTGTCGAGTATCAGGTATCCCCGCCCAACAACGGCGGGACCCCGCTTCGCGTGACTTGACTAACGCAGCTTGAAAACATTTCCGGACAGGATTTACAGGATTAGCAGGATATACAAGATGGTGTTTTCGATTTCCGGATGAAATTGAAAACCATCACTGCTCACTGCTCACTGTTCACTGTTCACTGATCAATGTCTCCCTGCCCCAATGGGCTAAATCCCTATAAGGCCCCTCGAATCCCCCATAGGGATCGAATTCGCCCGTTCCCGGGTCGATGGCTATAAACCGGATGCCGGCATGTGTCGCCGCCTGATAATCGCCCTTGCCGTCGCCGATGAAAACACACGCGTCCCTGTCCAACGCAAGTTCATTGATTACCCGCATCAGCGACTCCGACTTGGGTCGGTCTCCGCCCCCGCGAATGACGTCGAAAAGGGTGTCGATGCGCTTGGCGGCAAGGATTTCCTTCAACTCCTTCGCAGGCGTGTTGGACAGGGCCACCCGCTTCAGACGCCTTCGCCCCAGTTCCTCCAGGGTTTCCCTGCATCCCGGCAGCAGGGGCGCCCCGATCATGGATTCCCGGGTAAATTCTTTTACCCTGTCCCAATGCCGTTGGAACTCGTTGTCCTTAAAAGGTCGCCCGATGATCTGCTCCCTGACCCGACGGATCTTGGTGCCCCTGTCGATCCCGGTCAGCTGAAGGTACAATGCCACGATACGGTCCCGCAAGGCGGGGTCTTCCGTAAATGCACGCGCCAGGGCCAGGGCGTTGGCCCGATTGGAGTCGATCAGGACCCCGTTGATGTCGAATATGCAGACGCTTATGCCTTCCAGTGACACTCGTTTTGCCATCTTATTAGATTTCGGAAAACCAGACTCTAAATGTGTGCTCATGTTTTCGTAGCGATACTTTGGAAAAATGAAATCGTGAGTCATACTCGAGATCCAATGAAATACAGCCCCTCGAGCGGCTTCCTGAGCCCGCCTGCAACTCAGATGAAGAAATGAGTCGGCTTAAGATCGACTCCCTAGCTTTATATGACGATGACGTGATATTTGGCAAGAGAACCCGGCAATTTGAATTTGCATTCAGATCCCGTCCGAGCTAAATATACAGCAAATTGGAGTGTCGCAAGGCAGACAATGAATGGCATCACGACGAGGCTTAATCAACTGATAAAACCTTTCAGGGGCGAAAAGGGGTTTGATAAGCCTTTGCTGATCGTTTTTTTTGTTGTGAACAGCATCGTGCTGGTCAATGCCTGTCTTCACGATCCGGGTATCGGATACGACGCTTACGAACACTTGAAATATATTCAGGCCCTATCGGAAATGCGGTTGGTCACGCCTGATGATTCGTACGAGTTTTTTTCTCCCCCATTGCCCTATCTTCTTCCCGCCCTCTTCGACGGTCTAACAGGGTTGAAATGGTATTGGGTTATGAAATTCGCCCAATTCCTGAATTTTTTACTCTCTCTGTGCCTGACGTTCTATGTAATCAAGGTTTGTCGAATTATAAGTAATCGACCCCAACTGAAATTTTGTTCAATTCTATTATTAGGGCTCCTACCGGTATATTACAAGACATTCGCCATGGTCCGAGGTGAGCCCTATGTTGCATTTTTCAGTTTGGTTATACTTTATTACTGCCTGATGGTCAGCGCCGAAAAATCGTATAATTTGAAAAATGCATCGATCCTGGGTTTAGCCATGGGGTTGTGCGCACTTTCACGGCAGTGGGGTGTCCTTCTGTTTCCTGCCGTTTTTTTATATTTCATTTTTGAATGGGTGCATCTTCCCACGCATAGACGTGACATAGCAAGAACCCTCTGCGTCTGCCTGTTGGTCATCTTTCTTATCAGCGGTTGGTTTTACGCGTGGTTGAATATTCGATATGGCTCTGTTACCGCTTTCAATAGAAAACCTAAACCATCGTTTTCTTTAAGTAATCAGCCTTTAGAATTTTATTTCGGGTTGTCGCCGGAAATGCTTTTTACAGACCCGGTCAGACCCCATTTCCCAAACCGATTTTTGCCAATTTTTTATTCAGAGATGTGGGGAGACTACTGGGGGTTTTTTGTCGTCTACGGCCTGGATAAAAACTGGCCCAGATACCTGGACGGCTGGACGCTCAGTGAAATATTGGCTACGGGTCAGCGTCCCGCCTGGCTGGAGACCAATTACGATACCATAGGGCGTTATCTTGGACGAGTTAACCTGGTTTCGTTATTCCCGTCCGCACTGGCGTTCATGGCTATCTTTGTCTATTTTATGGGAATTACACGCAGAAGAACTAAAGAGGATCATAGGAAATGGGAGAGAGAGGTTTCTAAATTTTTACTCCTGGGCATGGCCTCAACGATGATGGGTTATTTTTGGTTTCTGGTTATGTATCCAAGCATTGGAAAAGGGGATACAATTAAAACATCTTATGTTTTGATGATATTGCCA